>NZ_JBSGHL010000048.1:0-65886 GCF_053604375.1 Streptomyces sp. NPDC004031
CAACGAGGTGCGTTGAGATCATCACGGTTGTGCTCTCCTTCGCGGGAGGGACGGTTCAGGCCCCGAAGCGGCCCGCCTTGACGTCGGCGACGAAGCTCGCCCAGGCTTCCGCCGGGAAAACCAGCGCCGGCCCCTGCGGGTCCTTGCTGTCCCGGATGGGGACGACGCCGAGCACACCGTCCGCGACCTCGACGCAGTCGCCGTTGTCCCCGCCGCTGTAGCTGGACTTCCGCCACGTCGTCAGCGCTGACGCGTCAGGGATGTACCTGGGAGGCATGGCGTTCGTACTCCTTAGCCACCGACTCGATCATGCTCAGGGACGCCTCGGGCGAGAGCCCCGCGGCCTTGGCAAGATCGTAGGCGTCCCGGTAGCGCTGAACCATAGCCGGGTCGTCGATGAGGGAACCGGTGTAGAGACCCTCGACGTAAGCCGCGTCTGGCTCGTCCTCGAAGCGCATCAAGGACATCATGCTCGCCATCGTCGCGTGAGCGCCTGCGCTGTACGGAATCACCTGCACGAGCACACGGCCCGACCGGCCGAGTTGGGCGATGTGCCGGAGCTGCTCGGCCATCACCTCGGGGCCGCCGACCACCGCGCGCAGCACATTCTCGTTGAGGATCGTCCAGACCTCGGGACCGTCCTGCGCACGCAGGATCTCGGCACGCGCGAGCCTGTTGACAACTAGCTTGTCAACCTTCTCGGGAACGTAGTTGGCGTGCTGAGCGCGGAAGACCGCTCGGGCATAGCGCTCGGTCTGGAAGATGCCGGGCACCAGCGACACCGCGTACGAGTAGATCGCCACAGCCCGCTGTTCCGCGTCCGCCGCGTCGTTGAAGTGCTCCGCGAAGCGCTTGCCGTTCAGCGTCGGCAGGAAGCGGACGAAGAAGCCCTCGGTGCACAGCACCTGGTCCAGGCGGCGGGCGTCGTCCAGGCTCGGTTTGCGGCGGCCCGCTTCGATGTGGGCGATCATCGACGGCGAGAGGATCACCAGCTCGCCGAGCTGCACTTGTGTGAGCCCCGCGGCCTCGCGGCGCAGTCTCAGTTCCTCCCCGTACTTGACCCTCGGGTCGGAGCTGGAGCTTCGCGCCTGCCTGCCCATCATGGCTGCTCCCCTCGTTGACAGGCCCGTTGGAGACCTGCGCCTCTTGTCAAGGCTATCCCCGGCCAAGCCACTCTGTAAGCAGAAAGGCACAGAACGTGCCCGCAGACTTCGCGGAGGACTACGCATATGGAACCGTCGTACGAGGACGACAGCCAGAGCCCCGACCAGCCCGAGCGGCAGCTCGTCGTCATCCGGTGGCCGATGAGTGCCCGCGCGGTCGGGCGGGCGCGGCGGGAGTTGCGGGAGGCGTTGTGCGGGTGGGAGCTGGAGGGGCTGGCGGACACCGCGGAGTTGGTGCTCAGTGAGTTGATGACGAATGCGGTGCGGCATGCGCGGACGCCGCGGGGGCGGCTCATCGAGACGCGGTACGAGCGGCGGGAGGAGGGCGTGCGGATCGAGGTGCACGACGCGTCGCACCGGATTCCGTTGACGCGGCGGGCGGCGGAGGAGGACGAGGCGGGGCGCGGGCTGGCGCTCGTGGGGGTGCTCACCGGGCAGCGGTGGGGGGTGAGTTCGCGGGACGGGGTCGGCAAGCTCGTGTGGGCGCACGTGGGGTGACGTCACAGGGGGAGGACGAGCAGGGGTGGGCCGGTGGGGGCGGGTGAGCCGCCGGGGGGTTCCGCGGTGATGCCGACGGCGTCCGCGCCCGCGGGGGTGCCGTCGAGGAGGGTGGTGCCCGCCGGGCGGGCGGGGAGGAGGCCCGCGGGGGCCATCGTTCCGGCGCGGCGGTACCAGAGTTCGTAGACGCGGGAGTCGGGGAGGTCGGGGAGGTCGTGGAAGAGGACGGCGGAGCGGCCGAGGGTGGCGGACGAGACGACCGTGGCCGTGCCGCCGCCGGTGAGGGGGCCGGTGTGGAAGGTCGCGTCGGGGGCGGTGGTCACGGCGTTGAGTTCGGCGGCGCGCTGTTCGGCCCGTACGGCGACGTCGGCACGGTGGCGGGCGTCGAGCGCGAGGCCGGTGGCGACCGCGGTGACGGCCAGGCAGGCGGCGAGGGCGAGGTGGGACAGGCGCCAGCGGCGTCGGAGGGTACGCGGTGCGGGGGCGGACGGCGGGAGTTGGCGGACGGCGGGGAGCGCGGCGAGGACGCGCTCGCGCATGGCCGCGGGCGGCACCTCCGCGACGGCCATGGCCAGCCGCGCGGCGGTCTCGGTGAATTCGCGGACCTCCTGGCGGCAGGCGCCGCACTCGGCGAGGTGATGGCGGAAGGCCTGTTCTTCCGGTCCGGACACCGCGCCGAGCGCGTACGCCCCGGTGAGGGTGTGCAGGTCGGCGGTCATGAGCCCACCCCCAGGCAGTCGCGGAGGCGGACGAGGCCGTCGCGCAGGCGGGTCTTGACCGTGCCGAGGGCCACGCCGAGGACTTCCGCGGTCTGCTGGTAGGTGTAGCCGCGGTAGTAGGCGAGGGTCACGGACTCCTGTTGGAGGGGGGTCAGTTGCCGCAGGCAACGGCGTACCTGCTCGTGTTCCAGGCGGCGTTCGACGTGTTCGCTGACCTCGTCGAAGGCGGGTGTGTAGTCCCGGACGCCCACCCGTGCCTCGCGGTGGGCGCCGGCCTCCGCGGACTGGACCCGGTCCACGGCGCGGCGGTGAGCGAGCGTCATGATCCAGGCCATGGCGCTGCCCTTCCGTGCGTCGAACCGTGCCGCGCACCGCCACACCTCGACGAGCACTTCCTGGGCGACCTCCTCGGACTGCGCGGGGTCCCTGACGACGCGCCGCACCAGGCCGAGGACGGACCCGGCGACGGCGTTGTAGAGGCGTTCGAACGCCTCGCCGTCGCCGCGTGCGACACGGTCGAGCAGCGACTCCAGCCGTCCCGGCGGGGACGGCTCGGGGGCGGGTTCGCTTGCGCTGCGTGTCACGGCACGCACGGGCACCTCCTGGCAGGTACGGCGGTCAGCCGTGGGTCGCGGTCCGGTCGTCGAGGGAAGCCGCCCGGGGGCTTACTGGGGCGGCATCAGGACGGTGTCGATGATCTGCACGGTCGCGTTGGCCGTCTCGACGTTGCCGCACACCACGTTGGCCGTGTTGTTGACCTTGTACGACTCGCCCGAGCCGGACGTCGTCAGCGTGCCCTTCTCCAGTGTGGTGTAGGTGCCGTGGGCCAGTCCGTCCGGCGCCTTCACCGGCTGGCCGACCACGTGGTAGGTGAGGATCTTCGTGAGCATCGCCTTGTCGGCGAGCACCTTGTCGAGGGTGGCCTTGGGGAGCTTGGCGAAGGCGGCGTCGGTGGGCGCGAAGACGGTGATGCCCTGCGCGTTGTTCAGGGTGTCGACGAGCCCGGCCTTCTGCACCGCCGTGACGAGCGTGGAGAGCGCCGGGTTGTGCGAGGCGGCGGTGGCCACCGGGTCCTGCGCCATGCCGTCGAAGCTTCCGGCGCCGTTCTTCGGCACGGCGGCGCAGCCGGGGCCGAACGGCTGGTCCATGGCCGCGACGGACGGGGCGGCGGCGCTCGTCGCGGGAGCGGCGGACGAGGCGGAGTCGTCCGCGGACTTCTTGTCGCTGCTGGAGCACGCGGTCAGCGCGAGGGGCAGGACGGCCGCGGCCGTGAGGGCGACGGTGACGCGGCGGGCGAGGTGGCTCATGGTCTCTCCAGGGGGTGTTGTAAAGGGGGTTGTGGAGCGTGCGTCCGCGAGTGCGGCGTCCGGGGTCAGGTCACGGTGACCACCACCGAGTGCCGGCCGGTCGCCCCGTCGGGGACGGTTCCGGTGCGCCGGGAGGTCTGGGTCGCTCCCGTGCGGTCCGTGGCGCGGACTTCGAGGGTGTGGGTGCCGGGATGCGCGTCCCACTCCCACTGCCACTGGCGCCAGGTGTCGACGGTGTCCTCGGCGGCGAGGGTGGCGGTCCGCCACGGGCCGCCGTCCACCCGCACCTCGACGCGCTCGATGCCCCGGTGCTGGGCCCAGGCGACGCCGGCCACGGGGACGCGGCCGGCGGCGGGCGTGGCGAACGGCCTGGGGGTGTCGATGCGGGACTGCGTCTTGACCGGCGCCCGCCGGGCCCAGCCGCGCCGCACCCAGTAGGCGTCGTAGGCGTCGAAGGTGGTCAGCTCCAGCTCGCGCAGCCACTTGCAGGCGGACGCGTAGCCGTACAGGCCGGGGATCACGACCCGTACCGGGAAGCCGTGGGCGAAGGGCAGCGGGCTGCCGTTCATGCCGAGGGCGAGCATCGCGTCGCGGCCGTCGAGGACGGTCTCGACGGGGGTGCCGATGGTCATGCCGTCCACGGAGCGGGCCACGAGCTGGTCGGCGGGGCCGCCCTGCGAGGGGGCCCGTACGCCCGCCTCGCGCAGCAGGTCGGCCAGCCGCACGCCGGTCCACCGGGCGTTGCCCGTGTAGGGACCGCCGACCTGGTTGGAGACGCAGGTCAGCGTGATGTCCCGTTCGATCAGCTCGCGGCCCAGCAGGTCGGCGTAGGTGTACTCGACCTCGCGGGGCACGCCCAGGCCGTGCAGGCGCAGCCGCCAGGTGCCGGCGTCGATCCTGGGGACGACGAGGGCGGTGTCGACGCGGTAGAAGCGGTCGGCGGGGGTCATGAACGGGCTGAGGCCGTCCACGGGCAGTGCGGCGCCGCGCGGCACGGGATCCGCCGGGGACGCGGGGCGGGGCAGCACGACCGCGGCGCGTGAGCGGGCCGCGGCCGCTCCCCGGCGGCCGTTCAGCGCCCGGCCGAGCGTCCCGGCCCCGGTGGAGGCGGCCGCCGTGGCCGCCGCGGCGACGACGAAGCCGCGCCGGTCGAAGGCCGGCGGCCCGGCTTCCTCCCGGACGGTGGGGCCGCTTGCGGGGGGACGGGGGGTGAGCCGCGCGGACAGCAGCATCAGCACTCCGGCTGCGACGAACGCGGCCGCCAGGGAGGGCAGGACGTCCGCGGCGCGGTGGTCCGGACGGCTGGTGGCGGCGAGCACGCCGACGAGGCCGAAGACGGCCGCGCCCGCGGCGGCGGTCCTGCGCAGGCGCAGCGCGGCAAGGCCGAGGGCCACCGCGAACAGGCCCAGCAGGACGACGATGCCGAGCTGGAGCACGAGCTTGTCGTGGGTGCCGAAGTGCCGTACGGCGTAGTCCTTGACGGACGCCGGGGTGCGGTCGACGACCGCGCCGCCCACCACGACGACCGGGCTCGACTGCGGCCGCACCGCCGCCGACACCAGTTCGGCCGAGCCCAGCGCGGCCGCTGCCGCCAGCAGCCCGCTCAGGCCGCCCAGCACCCACCGCCCGCGCCGGGGGGCCGCTCGGCCGCCGCTGTCCGTCTTTTCGCTCACACCAGGTATTCGGAGCCGCGGCCCGCGTGGATGGGTCCATCACCCGAACGAGTTACCGGCGGGGCCGGATTGTCAGTGATCGCCCCTGGCGTGGTGTCCGTCGGGGTGGAGCGGATACGCCTGTACTTCGGCACGGACCGGCCGACGACCGCCGCGTTCGAGCGGGCGCTCGCCGAGGCCGGTGCCGGGCTGGAGCAGCCGGTCGCGGAGCGCGGCCCCACGCTGCTGGACGAGCAGACGCCGCGCTGGACGGGGCGGTACGTCCTGCTCTGCGACGGGGCGGGCGCCGACGAGCCGAGCCATGTCGGCGTCTTCGGCTCGTCCGGGGACTGAGGGCGCTCAGGGCAGGGGCAGCGGCTTGCCGAGGTCGGCGGCGCGGGCGGCGCGGCGGGCGGTGACCTCGTCCTGGGTGCGGGCCATCTCGCGCAGGACGGAGCGGCGGTCGCGGGCGGAGAGGCGGTCGAGGTAGAGGTTGCCGGACAGGTGGTCGGTCTCGTGCTGGAGGCAGCGGGCGAAGTAGCCGCGGCCCTCGATGACGAGCGGGTTGCCGTGCAGGTCCCGGCCGCGGACGACGGCGGTGTCGGGGCGGGCGAGGGGGCGGTAGGGGCCGGGCACGGACAGGCAGCCCTCCGACTCCTCGACCAGGCGGCGCCGTTCGGCGGGGAGTTCGTCGAGGACGGGGTTGGCGATGTGGCCGACGTGGCGCACGCCCCATTCGTCGGCCATGTCCCAGACGAAGAGCCGCAGCGGCACGCCGACCTGGTTGGCTGCGATGGCCGCGCCCTCGGCCATCGCGTTGGTGGCGAACATGTCGTCGACGAGCCGGGCCAGTTCGGGCGTGCCGAAGTCCGTGACGTCGGCGCACGGGCGGTGCAGCACGTCCTCGCCGACGACGGTGATCCGGCGCAGCGTGCCGCGTCCCACCTCGGGCGGGAGGGCGGGGTAGGACGCCACCCGCTCCCCCAGCACCCGCACCTCGCGCACGCCGTCCCCGCTCATCCGCAGCCCCTTCGCAAACGGTGGGCCGGGCAACTCCCCGGCTTGCCAAGTCATTTGCAAAGTAGCACTCTTTGCAAATGACCGAGGACGAACTGCGCGGCACCACCCGCCCGAGCCGGGCCCGCCGTGAGCTGCCGGACCATCCGGTGCGGCTCGCGCTGCTCGACCTGCTCGCCGAAGAGGGCACCGTCACCGCGACGGGGGCCGCCGCGCGGCTGGGGCACAGTTCCGGGCTGTGCTCCTTCCACCTGCGGCAGCTGGCCCGGCACGGGCTGGTCGAGGAGGCCCCGCACGCCGGGGGGCGGGGCGGGCCGCGCCCGTGGCGGCTGCGCTGGGAGGATCCGCGTGTCGCCGAGGCCGACGCGTCCGGCCCCGGGGGCGGACCGTACGGTACGGGCATGGACCCCGCCCGTACCGACGCCTACCTCCGCCGGATCGGCGCCGCGCGCCCGGCCGCGGCCGACGCCGACGCGCTGCGGGAGCTGCACCGCAGGCACCTGGTGAGCGTGCCGTTCGAGAATCTGTCGATCCACCTCGGCGAGGACATCGTGCTGACCGAGGACGCCCTCACCGACAAGATCGTCACACGGCGCCGGGGCGGCTTCTGCTACGAACTCAACGGCGCCTTCGCCGCGCTGCTGCGCTCGCTCGGCTTCGGCGTGGAACTGCTGGCGGCCAGGGGCATCGGGGACGACGGGCGGCTCGGGCCGCCGTACGACCACATGGCGCTGCGGGTCACGGGCGCGGACGGCAGCGGTCCGTGGCTGGCGGACGTCGGCTTCGGGCGGCACAGCACCTATCCGCTCGACTACGCCAGCCGCGCGGAGCAGCAGGACCCCGGCGGCCGCTTCCGTCTCGCCGAGGCCCCGCACGGCGACCTGGACGTCCTGCACGACGGCTCCCCCGCCTACCGGCTGGAGCAGCGGCCCCGCGAGGCGGCCGACTTCGGGGCGACGTGCTGGTACCAGCGCACGGCGCCCGGTTCGTACTTCCGGACCTCGCTGGTGTGCTCGCGGCTGACGGACGACGGCGGCCGCGTCACCCTCAGCGGGCGCACGCTCGTCCGGACGGACGCCGAAGGGCACCGCGAGGAGCGGGAGTTGGACGAGGCCGAGGTGCTGCCCGCCTACCGTGCGGAGTTCGGCATCGCCCTGGACCGGGAACCGGCCGTCGCCCCGCGGTGAGGGCGTTCAGCTGGTCGCGTCCTCGGTGACGGCCCGCCGCACCGTGCGCAGCGTCGCCCGGAGCCGGTCCAGGTCCGTCGAGCCCAGTGCGAGGCGGAGCGCCTGCGGCGGGTGCGCCGAGGCGGCGAAGGGTTCCGCGGTGCTGACCGAGATGTTCCGGCGGGCGAGGGCGGCGGTCAGCCGGTCGGCGCGCGCGTCCTCGGGCAGCGGCAGCCAGGTGAAGTACGACGAGGGGTGGCCGACGAGCGGCAGACCGGCCAGTTCCTCGGCGGCGACGGCCTGCCGGGCCCTGGCGTCGTCGCGTTTGCGGGCCTCCAGACGGTCCACCGTCCCGTCGTCGAGCCAGCGGCAGGCGAGGGCGGTGGCGAGCGCCGGGGTGTTCCAGACGGTGGCCCGGATCGCCCGTTCCAGCGCCGGGACCAGGGGCGGCGGCGCGACGACGAAGCCCACGCGCAGGCCCGTGGCGACGCTCTTGGACAGCCCCGAGACATGGACGGTGACGTCCGGCGCGAGCGCGGCCAGCGGCGCGGGCGGGTCCTCGGCGAGGTAGGCGTAGGCGGCGTCCTCGACCAGGAGCGGACCGTACCGCCGGGCGATCGCCACCAGCCGTATACGGTCGGCCGCGGACATGACCCAGCCGAGCGGGTTGTGCAGGGTGGGCATCGTGTAGACCGCGCGCACCGGGCGGGTCGCGCACAGCCGCTCCAGGGCGTCGAGATCGGGTCCGGCGGCCGTGGTGGGGACGGGCTCCAGGTCGAGCTGGAAGGCCTGCGCGAGCACCTTGAAGCCCGGGTAGGTGAGCGCGTCGACCGCGACGACGTCACCGGCGCCGAGGGCGGCCATGACCGTGACGGCGAGGCCGTGCTGGGCTCCGGTGACGACGAGGATCCGGTCCGGGTCGGCGGGGAGGCCGCGGCGCCGCAGGTGGCGGGCGATCGAGGCGCGGTCCTGGGGGCGGCCCCGGTGCGGCTGGTAGCGCAGCAGCGCGTCGAGTTCGCCGGAGGTGGCGGTCTCCCGCAGGGCCCGGCGCAGGAGGCCGGACTGCTCGGGCAGCAGCGGGTAGTTGAAGGTGAGGTCCACCGCGTCGTTGGCGACGGCCTGCTGGTCGATGCCGTGCCCGGCGGGCACCGCGAGGTCGCGGACGAACGTGCCGCGGCCCTGCTCCCGGCTCACCAGGCCCATGGCCGCCAGCTCGGCGTAGACCCGGGTCGCGGTCACCACGGCGACGCCCTCGCGGGCGGCGAGCGCGCGGTGCGTCGGCAGCCGCATGCCCGCGGCGAGCCGTCCCGCGCGGATGTCCGACGCGAACGCGTCGACCAGGGTCTTGTAGCGCGAGGCCGCCATGGACCGGATTGTATCCATGACAATTCTTTGACTGTCCCGTCCGCGGATCCCTACCGTCGGGGCCCACCCCAGCGGAAGGACAGCCGCCGTGCACATCGCCATCCTCACCTTCGAGGGCTACAACGAACTCGACTCCCTGATCGCCCTCGGCGTGCTGGGCCGCGTCCGGGCGGACGGCTGGCGGGTCACCCTGGCCTGCCCCACCCCCACGGTGACGTCGATGAACGGCGTGACGGTGGCGCGGATGTCCACCCTGGAGGAGGCGTGCGAGGCCGACGCCGTCGTCGTCGGCAGCGGCGTCGCCACCCGCGAGGTCGTCGAGGACCCGGCGGTCATGGGCGTCCTGCGCGGTCTGGACCCGGCGCGCCAGCTCATCGCCGCGCAGTGCTCGGGCGCGCTGGTGCTGGCCCGGCTCGGGCTGCTCGACGGTGTTCCCGCCTGCACGGACCTGACCACCAGGCCCTGGGTGGTGGCCGCCGGGATCGAGGTCCTCGACCAGCCGTTCTTCGCACGGGACGGTATCGCGACGGCGGGCGGCTGCCTCGCCTCGCAGTACCTCGCCGGGTGGCTGATCGCCCGCCTCGCGGGCACCGAGGCCGCGACGGAGGCGCTGCATTACGTCGCGCCGGTCGGTGAGAAGGAGGAGTACGTCGCACGCGCCTGGCGCGCGGTGGGTCCGTATCTGCCCGCGCGCGTGTGAGGCACCGCCGCGGGGTGCCGGGCCGTGCGGTCCGGCACCCCGCCGGGCGTCAGAAGGAGAAGACGACCGAGCGGAAGCCGTCCTTCAGGGCCGCGCCCGCGTACGGCGGCAGCGAGAAGTGCGGGCCGTCGCAGTCGGGTCCGGCGAAGACGGTGGCCGAGGCGTCGGTGTCGTTGACGGCGTGGGTGGCCGGCGGCAGGTCCCAGTCCGCGACCTCGGGCAGCGTGATGCACTCGCGGCCGGGCGGGTTCACCAGCGACTTCTCGCCCTGGTAGGTGCGGTAGGCGAACGCGCCGCCGGCGGCGTGCGCCGGGACCGGGAAGGACAGGGCGACGCCGACCGCGCAGGTCACGGCGGCGAGAGTCGTACGGATACGCACGGGGGTCCCTTTCGTGGGGTGGGCAAAACAGAGGCCACCCTAGATCGGGACAACTGCGGCGAAACGGTTCTGCGCCACGGGACACCGGCGCGCCCCACCCGCCCGGCCCACCGCCGAAGCGCTACCGGGCCTTGCGCTTGCCGAACTCCGCCGCCACCGCGTGGATCGCGCCGCGGCCCTCCAGCGCGACACTCTTGCCGTCCGCCATGGTGATCGTGACGGGCTGCCAGTTCTTGCCGCTCTCGACCGTGACGGACGCGATGCGCTCCAGCGCGATCGCGCCGAGGTGGTCACCGACCCGGTTGAGCATCGGGTCGGCCGTCCACACGTGCAGGGAGCTGTCGCTGACGCCGAAGACGACCGCCGCGTCCAGCGGTATGTCCGTCTCCTCGGTCATCTTCTTCGCGGCCGCGCGCGCGGCGGGCCTGGCGATCAGGTAGTTGCCGAGCGGCGAGAGCATCCGCGCCGGGCCCAGCACGGTGTCGACCCGCGCGTAGGCGGCCGCCACGATCTTCTCGTCGCCCAGCGACTCGGTCAGGACGTCGGCCAGTTCGGCGTCTTTTGCGTGCATGGGTGCTCCCGTTCGGTCAGGGGGGTGCGAAAATCGGCCACCCCGCTCGTCCGGACCATGATGGCCGGGGCCCGCGCGGCCGTGCAGCCGTTCGCCCGGATTCCCCTGCCGTCACACGGGAGTTGCCCCTCCTCAGACGTCCCAGCGGGCCCGCAGGTCCGCGAAGAACTCATGGAAGCCCGGGAAGGTCTTCTTCACGCACGAGGGGTCGTCGAAGGTCGTACCGGGGTTGCGCAGGCCCGCGACGGCGAAGCTCATCGCCATCCGGTGGTCCCCGTGGCAGGCGATCTCCACCGGCCGGGGCGCGCCCGGGTGGATCTCGATCCAGTCCCGGCCGGTCTCCACCTCGACGCCCTGCGCCCGCAGGTTCTCCGCGCACGCGTCCAGCCGGTCGCACTCCTTGACGCGGGTGTTGTAGACGTCCTCGATCCGCACCGGACCGTCCGCGTACGGGGCGACGGCCGCGAGCGTCGGCATGGTGTCGGAGATGTCGCGCATGGCGACCGTCACCCCGGACAGCCGCCCGGTGCCGGTCACCGTCGTCGCGTCCGGCCCGATCTCGACGTCGGCGCCCATCTGCCGCAGCACCTCGACGAACTGCAGGTCGCCCTGCAGCGCGCCCTGCCCGAGCCCCGGTACGGTCGCGGTCCGCCCGGCGAGCGCGGCCGCGGCGAAGACGTAGCTGGCGGCGGAGGCGTCGGGCTCCACGGCGTAGTCGGCGGGCCGGTAGCCGCCCGGCGGGACGACGAAGGTGTCGCCCTCGCGCGTCACGTCCACGCCGAAGCTGCGCATCATCGCCAGCGTGATCTCGACGTAGGGCACCGACACGATGCCGGTCACCCGGATCCGCAGGCCCTCCGCGGTGAGCGGCCCGGTCATCAGCAGCGCGGTCAGGAACTGCGAGGACAGGCTCGCGTCCAGCTCCACCTCGCCGCCCCTGACACCCGCCGCCCGCACGGTCAGCGGCAGGTGGCCCTCGGCCTCGTCGTGCGTGAGGTCCACGCCGAGCGCGCGCAGTGCCCCGGTCAGCGGGGCGACGGGACGGCGGCGCATCTGCGCGGAGGCGTCGAAGCGGTAGACACCGCGGTGCCCGGCGGCGGCGAGCGCGGGCAGGAAGCGCGCGGCGGTGCCCGCGTCCCGGCAGTCGACGTCGGCGGCCGCTGCGGGCGGCCCGTCCGGGCTGCCGGTCACGTGCCACGCGTCGTCCGTGCGCCGCGCCGCGTAGCCGAGCGCCACCAGGCCCTGCGCGAAGCCGTCGGTGTCGTCCGACAGCAGCGGCCTGCGCAGCACGCTCTCCCCGCCGGCCGCGGCCGCCAGGAACAACGCCCGAGCCGTCACGGACTTCGACCCCGGTACCGCGACGATCACCACTGCCTCCCGCCTCGCCGGCGGGCCACTCCCTCCGGCGGGCCCGATCTTACGGGGCGGGCGCACCACCCGCGGCGCCCTGTCCAGCGGGTGGGCACCGCCCGGCGTCATCCCACGGTCAGCCGCGTACGCCGCACGACCAGCCACACCGCCGCGAGCGCGAGCACACCGACGCCCGCGTAACCGGCCGCCAGGATCGCGTGGAAGCTGCCGATGCGGCCGGCGGGCTGGTAGACGACCCGGGTCATCAGGTGGTGCCCGGCCATGCAGGACGGCAGCCGCCCGGGGGCCATGGCGTCCGGCCCGGCGAAGGGGCACAGCCGGTCCAGGTCCGCGGCGCCCAGGGGCCGCCCGGCCGCGTCGTACAGATTGCCGACCCGGTCCGGCGAGATCGTGATCCCGGTCCTGATCCGCAGCGCGTTCGGCCCGCCCGCCGGGCCCGGGTCGTACGTGCCGTCCGGAAGGGGCCGGAACCGCGCGAGGGGCGTCATCAGATACGGATAGCGGTAATTGACCAGCACGAACAGACCGACGAAGAAGGCCACCGCGGCCAGCGCCGCGGGCAGCACCCGGCGGATCGCCGCGCCGAGCGCGACCCCCACGGCGAACATCGCCACGCCCAGCGCGAGCGGCAGCATCCCCGCGTCCAGGAACATGTCGCCCTCGAAGAGGCCGTCGCCGGTCACCTGGCCCATCACCTGCGCCGCATGACCGGCGGCCAGCGACACCGCCGCCGTGCACAGCGCCGTGCAGCCGCCCAGCAGGGCCACCTTCGTCCACAGCCAGCGCTGCGGCGAGACGTCCTGGCTCCAGGCCAGCAGCAGCGTGCGCTGCTCGTGCTCGCGCGCCAGCAGCGGCACCCCGAGGAAGACGCCGATCAGCAGCGGCTGGTACTCCACGAACTGCAGGAGGTGGTCCGCGACACGGAAAGGCCCGGTCTGCGAACTCAGTGCCGCGTCCTGCGGCGTGCCGGGCAGGCACGGGCGGTCGTGACACCGGTGGAAGGTCACCGTCATCTCGTGCCCGAGCCAGGCCAGCCAGCCGGTCAGCACCACGGTGAGGACCAGGGCGCACAGCAGCGCCCAGCGGTGCTGGCGCCAGGTCAGCCACAGCAGGCCGCGGAAGCCGCCCGAGGACTCCCGCGCCGGTACGTCCAGCCCGATCAGGGGCACCGCCTGGGTCATGCCGCCGCCTCCGCCGTCCGCGGGTCCCTGAGATACGTCAGCACGAGGTCCTCCAGCGTCAGCGGCCGTGACGTCCAGCCGGGGGCGACCACCGGGGGCCGCACACCCTCCTCCCGGACGGTGAACACCGACTGCCGCGCCGTGTGCCGCACCGCCACCACCTCCCCGGGCCCCGGCGGCCGCTCCGCCCGCGGACCGCTCAGCCGCACATGCCGGGCCAGCAGGTCCTCGACGTCGCCGGTCAGCACCGGGCGGCCCGCCACGAGCAGCAGCAGATGGTCGCCGACACCCGACAGCTCCGCCACGATGTGCGTCGACAGCATCACCGTCATCCCGGTGTCCGCCGCCTCCCCCATCAGCTCCCCCGTCACCTCCGTCCGGGCCACCGGATCCAGGTTCGACAACGGCTCGTCCAGCAGCAGCAGCGCGGGCCGCGACCCCAGCGCCACCGCCAGCGAGACCTGCGCCCGCTGGCCCCCCGAGAGCCTTCCGCACGGCCGGTCCACCGGCACCGCGAACCGCTCCAGCCACGCCACCGCCCGCCGCTGGTCCCACACCCGGTTCGTGGCCCGCCCGAAACGCAGCATGTCCGCCGGGCTGAAGTCGCGGTAGAGCGGCTTGTCCTGAGCCAGGATCGCCACCCGCGCCGCCCGCTCCCCCACCGGCCGCCCGTGCACCCGCACCGCACCGGCGGTCGCCGGAAGCAGCCCGGCCACGATGCCCATCAGCGTGGACTTCCCCGCCCCGTTCGCCCCCACCAGCGCGACGACACCCCCGGCGGGAAGCCGGAACGAGCAGTCCCGCAGCGCCTCCACCCGCCGGAAGCGCTTGCCCAGCCCCTCAGCCTCCACCGCGTACACGCTCATGCGACACCCCCCTCCTTCCCCGCCGTACGGGCCTCCTCCGCCAGCACCGACCCGATCAGCGCCCGCACGTCCTCCGCCTCCAGCCCCGCCTCCCGGGCCTGCCCCACCCACCGCGCGAAGCTCGCCCGCAGCCGCGCCATCGCATGCGGGTCGGCGGCGCCGAGCTCCCCGCTCACGAACGTCCCCGCCCCCTGCCGCGCCTCCACCAGCCCCGACAGCTCCAGCTCCCGGTACGCCTTCAGCACGGTGCTCGGATTCACGGTGCACGCGGTGACCACACTCCGCACGGTGGGCAACTGATCCCCCGGCCTCAGCACCCCCATCCGCAGTGCCTCCCTGACCTGCGTCACGAGCTGGGCATACGCCGGGACGGTGCTCGCCCTGTCGACATGGAGGTCGATCACGTCTTCTCCTCGCGGAGGGCCACATTGTTCTGGTCAAGTAGAACACCAGCCCACCAACACGGCAAGACCTCGACTTTCCCGCCGCGATGGGTGCCCGCGCCTGGCGGCGCGGGGTGCCCCCGCAGGAATGCGCTGGGAGGGGCTCAGCCCCTACGTAGGAGGGTGAAGGCGCATTCCGAGGAGGTGCCCCGTGGCGGCACCCGACCCACCAACGGCGCGCCGCGCAAAGGGGCGCGAGGAACGGCGCGACCAGCCCCCACCGGCAGAAGATCACGCAACAAACCGCAGCAAACCCGCCCGGAGGGCCTACGCCGCGAGACGATCCAAGAGCTCCGACAACCGCTTGCTCACCGTCAACCGATCACCGCTCGTCAGAGCCGAGCCCAGCCCCACCGCCACCGCCCCCGCGGCGATCCACTCGGGCGCCGCCGCAAGCGTGATTCCCCCGATCGGCACGAGCGGCGCCTGCGGCAGCACCGCGCGGACCTCGGCCACCCACGCCGGGGTGACGGAGACCGCGGGGTAGACGGTCAGCGCGTCCGCGCCGAGCTCCAGCGCGCGAACCGCCTCGCCCGGGGTGGCGACCCCGGGAAAAACGGGCACCCCGTACCGGTGCCCGGCGCGCAGCACGCCCTCGTCGAGGCTGGGCGAGAGCAGGAACCTGGCGCCCGCCTCGATGGCGAGCCGCGCGGACACCTCGTCCAGCACCGTCCCGGCGCCGACGATCGCGTCGTCGCCGACCTCCCGCACGAGCGTGGTGACCGCTTCGAGCGCGAAGGGCGTGGTGAGGGAGATCTCCAGGGTCGTGAGCCCGGCGGACAGCAGGGTGTCGGCGGTGGCGGCGGCCTGGTCGTACGTGTCGGTGCGGATCGTGGCGAAGACGCGTTGTGCGAGCGCGGCCCGGGTGGTCTCCCAGCGGTACACGGAGGATCTCGGTCCTTCCCTAGCGGTGCTGCACGGTCGTGCGGGTGCGCGGGATGCGGAGAGCGCGATCAGAACGCTACCCGCCCGGCGGGGCGCGTCCGCCGGGCGTTCCGGCAGCTGTCACCGCACCGTGATACGAGCGGGGCAAGCGTCCGCCCCCTCGCCGGGGACCCTCATCCCGCGTGCGTGGAGAAGAGCCCGCCCGTGGGGCCCTGCTTGTCGCCGCCCTGGGCCTTCTTGAGGGCGTTGGCGAGGCCCTCGATCGTCATGGACTGGAGGATGACCCGGCCGTTGCCCTCCAGGGTGGCCAGCGACAGGCCCTCCCCGCCGAAGACCGCGTTCATGATGCCCTGCCGGTTGAGGCCGCCGATGCGCTGGATGCCGTACTGGATGCCTTCCTCGAAGGCGACGATGCAGCCGGTGTCGACCTCGATGCGGCCGCCGAAGTCCGCGGGGTTGAGGTCGATGAAGTTGCCGGCGCCGGCGATGATCACGGTGCCGTGGCCGGTGAACTTCTCCAGGACGAAGCCCTCGCCGCCGCTCATGCCCTGCCGTCCGCCGACGAAGGCGATGCCGAACTGGACGGTGTCCTCGGCGGCGACGAAGGCGTCCTTCTCGGCGAACCAGGCGCGCGAGCCGGACAGCTCCAGGGCGCGCATCTCACCGGGCAGCACCCCGGCGAAGCCGACCGTGCCCTCGCCGCCGGAGGCGGTGAAGTACTGGAAGGCGAGCGACTCGCCGGCCAGCGCGCGCTGGCCGACCTGCATCGCGGTGCCCATGGCCTGCCGCAGCAGGCCGCCCATGCCGCCGCCCCCACCGGCACCTCCGGCGCCCCCGGCGCCCCCGGCGCCGCTCGCGCCACCGCGGGGCTGCCCGCCGAGTCTGGTCTCCATGGAGACGTTGGCGGTCTTGAAGAGGAACTTCCCGGCCTCGCAGTAGACCGTCTGCCCGGGGCTGAGGGTGCAGACGGCCATCTGCATGGCGTTGCCGACGATCTGCTGCTGGAGCGTCACCGCAGGACTCCTTGAAACGAACGATGCCGAAAGGGGCGAAACCGGTACGGTTCGCGCCCTCCCGTCAACGTACCGCCCGAGCGATCCGGTTCCGTGCCGGGAGGGCCGCGTCGCCGGTCCGCTCGGCGTCGCCCTGGGCCGGCAGGCGTACCGTACGCTCCCCGCCGGTGTCCAGGAAGCGGGCGAGCGGCAGGGTGGCGGCGCCGACGGTGACGGCGTCGGTGCCGAGCCTGCCCAGTTCGATGGAGGTCTGCGCGCAGGGGTGGCGCAGCGCGTACGCGGCGGCGACGTCGCGGACGGTGGGCAGGATGCGCGGGCCGAGCATGAGCCCGGCCCAGCCGCCGAGCACGATGCGGTGCGGGTTGAAGAGGTTGATCAGGTCGGCGATGCCCGCGCCCAGGTACTCGGCGGCCTCGGCGAGCAGCGCGTCGGCCTCGGGGTCGGTGTCGGCGGCGGCGAGCAGCGCGGCGAGCGCGGTCTCCTCGCTGACGTCGCGGGGCGCGGCGGGCCAGCGGCCGAGCAGCGCCTCGGCGCCGACGTAGGCCTCCAGGCAGCCGCGCGAGCCGCAGCGGCAGGTGCGCCCGCCGACCCGCAGGGTGGTGTGGCCCCACTCCCCCGCGCTGCTGCTGGCGCCGTGGTAGGGCTTGCCGTTGGTGACGACGCAGGCGCCGACGCCGGAGCCGATGAGGGCGATCACGACGTTGTCCGAGCCGCGTCCGGCGCCGAACCACATCTCGGCCTGGCCGAGGGTCTTGGCGCCGTTGTCGATGAAGAGCGGCAGTGTGGTGCCGGCCCGCAGCAGCCGGCCGAGCGGGACCGCGTCCCAGCCGATGGTCTGGCCGTGCACGACGATGCCCTCCCCGTCACCGGGGAGGGCATCGGGGGTGGCGTTGTGGGCCACGATGCCGGGGACGCCGATGCCGACGCCGAGCACCTCGCTGTCGTCGATCCCGGCTTCCCGGACGACCCCGGCGATGCCCTGGAGGGCGAGGCTGACGACGTGGTCGACGTCGTGGCCGCTGTCGGACAGCGGCAGGTCGGCGGAGGCGCGTTCGGTCAGCGCGAGGTCAAACAGCTCGACCCGGACCCGGGTCTCGCCGACGTCCACGCCGACGACGTACCCGTAGCCGGGGGCGACCTGGAGCAGCATGCGCGGGCGGCCGCCGTCGGACTCGACGGCCCCGGCCTCCTCGACCATGCCGTCGGCGATCAACTCTCCAACGACGTTGCTGATCGACCCGGCGCTGAGCCCGGTGTCGCGTCCCAGCTCCTGGCGGCTCAGGGGACCTTCGAAATACAAATGACGCAGAAGCGATGCACGGTTGCCGCGCCGCAGGTCACGCACGGTGCGCTTGCCTCGCTCAGCCATCGAGTCTCCCTCCCGGGGGGTCCGGCGTGAATCTATCGCTGCACAGGGTCTTGACGCCACCTTTTCTCACAAGTTAAATCACGGCCTGAAATAAGGCACACGCGCTGTTCACTTCCTGAAGCGATCCCACCCCTGAGAGGGAACCGTCATGCGCACCAGCACCTCCAGCAGACTCGTCGCGGCCACCGCCCTCGTGGCCGCGCTGGGTCTCACGCTCGCCGCCTGTGGTGGCGGCGACGACGACAGCAGCAGCGGCAGCAGCGGCGGCAGCAAGTCCTCGGGCGACAGCCTGAAGGGCCAGACGATCACGTACTGGGCCAGCAACCAGGGCACCAGCATCGACGCCGACAAGAAGACCCTGGCCACCGAGACGGCCAAGTTCACCCAGCAGACCGGCATCAAGGTCAACGTCGAGGTCATCGGCTGGGCGGACCTGCTCAACCGCATCCTGGCGGCCGCCACCTCCGGCCAGGGCCCCGACGTGCTGAACATCGGCAACACCTGGTCGGCCTCCCTCCAGGCCACCGGTGCCCTCATGCCGTGGGACGACGCCGCCTTCCAGACGATCGGCGGCAAGGACCGGTTCATGCCGGCCGCCATCGCCTCGGCGGGTGCCGCGGGCAAGGACCCGGCCGCCGTGCCGATCTACTCGATGGCGTACGGTCTGTACTACAACAAGAAGATGTTCGCCGCGGCGGGCATCCAGAACCCGCCCACCACGTGGGACGAGCTGGTCGCGGACGCCACCAAGCTCACCACCGGCGGCAAGTACGGCCTGGCGGTCGAGGGTTCGAACGGCGCCGAGAACATCCACCACATCTTCGTGCTGGCCAAGCAGCGCGGCGCGAGCTGGTTCGACGACAAGGGCAACCCGACCTTCACCGGTCCGCAGCAGGTTGCCGCGGTCAAGCAGTACGTCGACTTCATCGCGGCCAACAAGGTCGCGGCCAAGGGCGACGCCGAGTACGACCAGAACCAGACGATCACCGACTTCGCGACCGGCAAGGCCGCGATGATGATGTGGCAGACGGCCGCCGCGAGCATCGCCTCGCACGGCATGAAGCCCGACGAGTACGGCGTGGTGCCGGTGCCGACGCAGACCGCGGGCGCCACCGGTGACGCGGGTGTGACGTCGATGGTGGCCGGTATCAACATCGCCATCTTCAACGACACCAAGCACAAGGAGGCCTCGGAGGCCTTCGTGAAGTTCATGACCAGCACCGACGAGCAGAAGGTGCTCAACAGCAAGTACCAGTCGATCCCGCCGGTCGTCGAGGCGCAGAGCGACCCGGCCTTCCAGACCCCGGACCTGAAGGTCCTGGGCCAGGTGCTGCAGAAGTCGGCCGCCCCGCTGCCGCAGGTCGCCAACGAGAGCCAGTTCGAGAACCTCGTCGGCCCCGCCGTCAAGGGCCTGTTCGCCGACGCCGCCGCCGGCAAGCCGGTCACCGACGATTCCGTCAAGGCTGCGCTCCAGCACGCGCAGCAGCAGATGCCGACGTCGTAAGGACCGGCCCTCCTCCATGACTGCCACCGCCCCCCCGAGGCGCGTGCCCGAAGCCGGCCCCGACAGCGGGAAATCCGCTGCCGGCGGCCGGCTGCGGCCGCGTGTCATCGAACGCATCCGCCGCGGCGGACTGCCGTATCTGATCCTGCTCCCCGCCGTCCTGGTCGAGCTGCTGATCCACATCGTGCCGATGGTCTTCGGCATCCTGATCAGCTTCAAGAACCTCACCCTGTTCTACATCCACCACTGGGACAGGGCCCCCTGGTCCGGCTTCGACAACTACAAGGCCGCGGTCAAGATCCACCAGCCGATCGGCCAGGAGCTGCTGCACTCGTTCTGGGTGACGCTCTCCTACACCCTGCTGTCGGTCGCGCTGTCCTGGCTGCTCGGCGTCACCGCCGCGATCCTGCTCCAGGACAAGTTCCGCGGCCGCGGCCTGATCCGCACGATCTTCCTGGTGCCGTACGCGCTTCCGGCGTACGCGGCGCTGATCACCTGGGCCTTCATGTTCCAGCACGACACCGGTCTGGTGAACCACGTCCTGCACGACCAGCTGCACGTCACCTCCAGCAAGTCCTTCTGGCTGCTGGGCGACAACGCCTTCTGGTCGATGGTGATCGTATCGGTGTGGAAGTCCTGGCCGTTCGCCTTCCTGGCGCTGATGGCCGGTCTGCAGAACATCCCGCGTGAGCTGTACGAGGCCGCGTCCATGGACGGCGCCGGTGTCTGGCAGCAGATCCGCAAGATCACCATGCCGGCCCTGCGGCCGGTCAACCAGGTGATCGTGCTGGTGCTGTTCCTGTGGACGTTCAACGACTTCAACACGCCGTTCGTGATGTTCGGCCAGAACCCGCCGCACCAGGCCGACCTGATCTCCATCCACATCTACCAGTCGTCGTTCATCAACTGGAACTTCGGCTCGGGCTCGGCCATGTCCGTGCTCCTGCTGCTCTTCCTGCTCGTGGTGACGGCGATCTACCTGCTGGTCACGTCCAGGGGAAGGAGCGAGAACGATGTCTAGGTCCCGCTTCTCCGAACAGCCGTCCCCGATGGCCCAGCCGAAGTCCTTCCTGTGGACCCGGCGTGTCGTCCTGACGCTGCTGCTGGCCTTCGTGCTCATACCCGTGTACGTGATGGTCAGCTCGTCCCTGAAGAACCTCCAGGACGTGCAGGGCTCCTTCAAGTGGATACCCCACAGCCTGACCGTCAAGCCGTACGTGGACATCTGGAAGACCATCCCGCTCGCGCACTACTTCGTGAACTCGCTGATCGTGTGCCTGAGCGCGACCGTCTTCTCGGTGCTGCTGGCGATCTTCGCGGCGTACGCGGTGAGCCGCTACCGCTTCGCGGGCCGCAAGGTCTTCACGGTGTCCGTGCTGGCCACCCAGATGTTCCCGGGCATCCTCTTCCTGCTGCCGCTGTACCTGATCTTCGTCAACATCGGCAACACGACGGGGATCACGCTCAACGGCAGCCGGCTCGGGCTCATCATCACCTACCTCACCTTCTCGCTGCCCTTCTCCATCTGGATGCTGGCCGGCTACTTCGACTCGATCCCGCGCGACCTCGACGAGGCCGCGAAGGTCGACGGCTGCGGGCCGATCCGTGCGCTGTTCCAGGTCGTCGTGCCGGCCGCCGTGCCGGGCATCGTCGCCGTGAGCGTGTACGCGTTCATGACGGCCTGGGGTGAGGTGCTCTTCGCGTCGGTCATGACCAACCAGTCCACCAGGACACTGGCGGTCGGCCTGCGCGAGTACGCCACCCAGAACGACGTGTACTGGAACCAGGTCATGGCCGCCTCCATCGTGGTGAGCGTGCCGGTGGTCGCCGGATTCCTGCTCCTCCAGCGTTACTTGGTCGCCGGGCTCACCGCCGGCGCGGTCAAGTGACCCTTCCCGAAAGGCAGCTTGTGAACGACCTGAGCGCTCTTCCCGCCGATTTCGTCTGGGGTGCGGCCACCGCCGCCTACCAGATCGAAGGCGCCGCGGACGAGGACGGCCGGGCCCCGTCCATCTGGGACACCTTCTCCCACACCCCCGGCAAGGTCGACGGCGGCGACACCGGCGACGTCGCGTGCGACCACTACCACCGCACGGCCGAGGACATCGGTCTCATGAAGACCCTCGGCCTGGACGCCTACCGCTTCTCCGTCGCCTGGCCCCGCGTCATCCCGCAGGGCTCCGGCGAGGTCAACGCGGCCGGTCTGGCCTTCTACGACAAGCTGGTCGACGACCTGCTCGAAGCGGGCATCACCCCCAACGCCACCCTCTACCACTGGGACCTCCCGCAGGCCCAGCAGGACCGGGGCGGCTGGCCCGAGCGCGAGACGGCGGAACGTTACGGCGAGTACGCGGCCGTGGTCGCGCAGGCGCTGGGCGACCGCGTCAAGAACTGGGCGACGCTCAACGAGCCGCTGTGCTCGGCCTGGATCGGCCACCTGGAGGGCAACATGGCCCCCGGGTGGACGGACCTGACCGCGGCGGTCCGCGCCTCGTACCACCTGCACGTCGGCCACGGCCTGGCCGTGCAGGCGCTGCGGGCGGCGTACTCCGACGTCCAGGTCGGCATCGTCAACAACCTCAGCCCGTGCGAACCGGCCACCGACCGGGAGGCCGACGTCGCGGCGGCGCGCCGGGCCGACGGCCACACCAACCGCTGGTGGCTCGACCCGATCCACGGCCGCGGCTACCCGCAGGACATGGTCGAGCACTACGGGGTCGACCTGCCGATCAAGGACGGCGACCTGGAGTCCATCGCGGCTCCGCTGGACTGGCTGGGCCTGAACTACTACTTCCGCAACGTCATCGCGGACGACCCGACCGGTCCCGCGCCGCACGCCAAGGCCGTGTACCTGCCGGGCGTGCGCCGCACCGCGATGGACTGGGAGGTCAACGCGGACGGCCTGGAGCAGCTGCTGGTCCGGCTGCACGAGGAGTACGGCGCGCGCAAGATCTTCGTCACCGAGAACGGCTCCGCCTACCGTGACACGGTCGGCGCCGACGGGCAGGTCGACGACCCGGAGCGCACGCAGTACCTGGAGGAGCACCTCGCGGCCTGTGCCCGCGCGGTCCGCCGCGGGGTGCCGCTGGCCGGCTACTACGCCTGGTCGCTGCTGGACAACTTCGAGTGGGCGTACGGCTACGACAAGCGCTTCGGCCTCGTCCACGTCGACTACGCCACCCAGAAGCGCACCATCAAGGGCAGCGGTCGCCGGTACGCCGAGATCATCGCGGCGCACCACCGCAAGGCGCGCCGCGCCGCCTGACCCGGCCCGGCCCGCGAGGGGTGACGTCACCGGTTCCGCACCGGTGCGTCACCCCTTTTCGGTTTCCGGGACGAGCAGCCGCCCGGCCGGGGGGCCGACGGGGGCGCCGCCGGACGCGACCAGGCGGCCGCGCAGCCAGGTCTCGCGCACCACACCGCGCAGTGTGCGGCCGGCGTAGGCGGTCACGGGGTTGCGGTGGTGCAGCAGGGCGGGATCGACGGTGAAGGCCGCGTCCGGGTCGAGCACCGCGAAGTCGGCGTCCCGGCCCGGCGCGACGGCGCCCTTGGCCGCGAGCCCGGCGAGCGCCGCGGGGCCCGCCGCCATCCAGCGGGCGACGTCACCGAGGGTGTGGCCGCGCCGCCGTGCCTCGGTCCACACCGCGGACAGGCCCAGCTGGAGCGAGGAGATGCCACCCCAGGCCTCGGCGAAGTCGCCGGTGTCGCGGCGCTTGAGCGCGAGCGTGCACGGCGAGTGGTCGGAGACGACGCTGCCGATCGTGCCGTCGGCGAGCGCGGCCCACAGCGCGTCCTGGTTGGCGGCCTCCCTGATGGGCGGGCAGCACTTGAACTCCGTGGCCCCGTCCGGAACCTCCTCCGCCGTCAGGGTCAGGAAGTGCGGGCAGGTCTCCGCGCTCACCGGCACGCCCGCCCGCCGCGCGGCGGCGATCAGCGGCAGCGCGGAGGCCGACGACAGGTGCAGCACGTGCACCCGGGCGCCGAGCCGCGCGGCCAGTTCCACCAGGCCCTCGACCGCGCGCTCCTCGGCGGCGGGCGGCCGCGACGCGAGGAAGTCGGCGTAGCGCGGGCCCGGCCGCTGCGGGGCGCCGTCGATCACGGCCGGGTCCTCGGCGTGCACGATCAGCAGCCCGCCGAATCCGGCGATCTCGGTGAGCGCCGCCGACAGCTCCGCCGGGGACAGCGGCGGGAACTCGTCGACGCCGGAGGGCAGCAGGAAGCACTTGAAGCCGAAGACGCCCGCGTCGTGCAGCGGCCGCAGGTCGGCGGTGTTGCCGGGCACGGCCCCGCCCCAGAAGCCGACGTCCGCGTGCACCCGGCCGCGCGCGGCGGCGCGCTTGATCTCCAGGTGGGCCGCCGTCGTGGTGGGCGGGACGCTGTTGAGCGGCATGTCCACGAGCGTGGTGACCCCGCCCGCGACGGCCGCGGCGGTGGCCGTCGCGAAGCCCTCCCACTCGCTGCGGCCGGGGTCGTTGACGTGCACATGGGTGTCGACCAGGCCCGGCAGCAGCACGTCGGTGCCCAGCTCGCGGACGGGCACACCGGGCGGCAGCGGCGCGTCGTGCGCGAGCACCGCCGTGACGACCCCGCCGCGCACGGCGACGGCCGCGGGACGTTCACCCTCGGGGGTGACGACGCGGGTGGAGCGCAGCACCAGGTCGGGGGCGCAGCCGCCCGCGTCGGAGTTCTCTACCTGCTCGGCGTCCAACGGGCGGCCTCCCGGGGGAGTTGGGGCGGGGTCTGGGACACGTCGCCAACGACCCTGTCGACGCTGCTGACGGACATGGTGGAGAGCCGCCGGGCCGGACGTCAAGGGCGGTAGGATTCCGCACAGCGAAAACCGCCTTCCGCGACGGGCCGCACCGCCGTCGTGAGCGCCGAGCAGAGGGGACCGCACGTGCCTGCGGAGCGCACCGGGGGCGTCCAGTCCCTCGAACGGGCCTTCGGCCTGCTGGAGTCGCTCGCCGACGCGGGCGGCGAACTCGGCCTGAGCGAGCTGTCCGCCGCGAGCGGGCTGCCGCTGCCCACCATCCACCGGCTGATGCGCACGCTGCTCGCCGGGGGTTACGTCCGCCAGCAGCCCAACCGCCGCTACGCGCTCGGCCCGCGGCTCATCCGGCTCGGCGAGACGTCCGCGCGGCTGCTCGGCAGCTGGGCCCGGCCGTACCTCGCGGAGCTGGTCGAGGCGACCGGCGAGACCGCGAACATGGCACTGCTGGACGGCGACGAGGTCGTCTACGTCGCGCAGGTGCCCTCCCGGCACGCGATGCGGATGTTCACCGAGGTCGGCCGGCGCGTGCTGCCGCACTCCACGGGCGTCGGCAAGGCACTGCTCGCCGGGCTGCCCGCGGCGGACGTACGGGCGCTGCTGGCCCGTACCGGCATGCCCGCCGCGACCGAGCGCACGCTCACCGACCCCGAGGCGTTCCTCGCCGAGCTGGAGCGCGTCCGCGCCGCGGGCTACGCCGTGGACGACGGCGAGCAGGAGACCGGGGTGCGGTGCCTCGCGGTCGGCGTGCCGGGGTCACCGGCGCCCGCCGCGATCTCCGTGTCCGGCCCGGCGGCCCGCGTCACGGACGCGGTGACGGAGAAGATCGTGCCCGTCCTGCACGCAGCGGCCCAGGGGCTCGCGGCAGCGTTCAGCGGCGCGGCAGGCGCGCCCTAGCCGCGACGGGCTGCGGCGGGCCGGTTCAGCTCCTGCTCCACCGCCTCGCGCAGCGCCGCCACCGGGGCGGCGAGCCCGCTCACCGAACCGAGGGCCGCCGCGACCAGCAGCAGCGACTGGCGCAATTGCTCGGGCTCCGGAGCGCCCCCGCCCGCCTGCCGCTCCAGCTCGGCCAGCTCCTCCTCCGCGACCGTCCGGTCGGGTAAGAAGCGGCGGTAGTGCGCGAGTTCCCGTTCGAGCCGGGTCACCGCGGTACGTAACGACACGTCACCGCCGTCCGCCGGCCGTACGGGACCCTCGCTGCGGTCTCCTTTGACCACAGGCGTCTCCCCCACAAACATTCGCCCCTGCCTCGTGCGTACCTCGTCCCCCACCGGTTCCGCCTCTCGCGTACCGGGGGCGATCAGTAAACGCCCTGCGCCGCAATTGCGCCACACGGTCGGCGAAAGATGCGTCAAAGTCGCTGTGCGGGCCACACCGAGAGGTCGAGGGTCGCGTATCCGTCCGGACCGGCGCTCACCGAGAGGCTCCTGACCGTCACCAGTGCGACGGTGCCGTCCGTGCCCACCACGCACAGCCGCGACTCCTGGACGAGCCCGGTACGCGGGACGACATGAAGCAGCGCGTCGCCCTGCGCGGCACTGCACCGCTCGCGCGTGCCGGGATCCTGCGGCGAGAGCACCACGAGGGAACCCCGGGAGGGCGCGGCGACCAGGGCGTCGCCGGTGCCGTCGTAGCCGAACGTGCCGGTGGCCGCGCCCTCCAGGGGGCGCGGCGGATCGGCGGTGAGGTCCAGGGCCTGACCCGCGCGCAGCGTGACCGCGAGGTAATCGCGCTGCAGGTCGCCGCCCGGCGCGGGGGCGCCGTCGCCGGGACCGGGGCTCGGGCTGGGGCTCGGACTCGGCGCCGCGCCGCCGGGGGCGGGCGAACCGGTGGTGGGACGCGGCACCGCCGAGACGGACGCGTGGTCACGGGAGCCGTCCCCGTCGAGGCGGCCGGCCACGACGACCCCGCCGACGACGGCCGCCGCGAGCGCGAGCCACACCACGGGGCCGCCACCACGCCGCTTGCCGCCCCGGGTGGGCACGGGCGCCCCGGCGGGCGGCGGCACGAACACCGGCACCCCGTGCGCGGGCGTCGCCCCCGGCGGCAGCGGCGGCTGCGGCGGCACCCGGCCCCCGGCGGGCGCCGCCTGCGGCGGCAGAACGGTGCCCCCCGCGGGCGTCGCCCCGGCCGGGGCAGGTACGGCGACGGGTACGGCTGGGGGCGCGACCGGCATCGGCGTCCCCCCCGCGGGGGTCCCCCCGCTCACCACGGACGGCTGCGGCGACACGGCCACCCCGGCGGCGGACGCCGCACCCGGCGGAACGAACGCGTCCCCGGCAGCAGCACCCGGCACCGCAGAAGGCTGCGGCACCACA
Organism: Streptomyces sp. NPDC004031; assembly: GCF_053604375.1. NCBI lineage: Bacteria > Bacillati > Actinomycetota > Actinomycetes > Kitasatosporales > Streptomycetaceae > Streptomyces > Streptomyces sp. NPDC004031. Next base: position 26,256 of record NZ_JBSGHL010000048.1, read on the forward strand.
GGCACCCCGGCGGCAGGCGTCGCACCCGGCGGCACAGGCACCCCGGCAGCGGGCGTCGCACCCGGCGCAACGAACGCGCCCCCGGCGCCAGCGCCCGGCACCACGGACGGCTGCGGCGGCACGGCCACCCCGGCGGCGGGCGCCGCACCCGGCGGCACAGGCACCCCGGCGGCAGGCGTCGCACCCGGCGGAACGGACGCGTCCCCGGCAGCAGCGCCCGGCACCAGGGACGGCTGCGGCACCACAGGCGTCCCGGCGGCGGGCGCCGCACCCGGTGCTCCCCCCGTCACCGTGCCCGGCGCGGGGGGTGGGTTTTCCGCGGTCTGCTGCGGGGGGGTCGGCCATGTGCCCGGCGGGGGCAGGGGCGGCAGTGGCGGGGGGAGGGTCAGGAGGGTCTGGAGGGGGACGGGGAGCCAGGGGTCGGGGCGGCGGCCGTGGCCGGCCTGCGCGCACATCGCGACGACCTGCGCGGGCGAGGGCCGCAGCGCCGGGTCCTTGATGAGGCAGCGGGTCACGATCTCCCGCAGCTCGCCGGGCAGTTCGTTGAGGTCGGGCTCCTCGTTGAGCTTGCGGCCGGTGTCCGGGTCGAAGGGCGCGGTGCCGATCGCGGCGTACGCGGCGAGCTGGCCGAGCGCGAAGACGTCGGTGGCGGACACGGGTGCCTTGTCCGCGGCCTGTTCCGGCGAGGAGAAGGCGGGGATGCCGGGCGCGTCGGCGGCGGCGCGGGTCACCCCGTAGCCGGTGACGCGCGGCCCGTCCGCGGCGAGCAGCACCGTGCCGGGGCCGAGCCCGGCGTGCACGACGCCCGCGTGGTGGACCGCGCGCAGCGCCTCCGCGACCCCGGCGACCAGCCGCAGCACCGTCGGCACGGGCAGCGGCCGCCCGGTGCCGGTGACGGCGGCGTGCAGCGTGAGCGCGGGCACGTACCCGGCGGCGAGCCAGTAGCGCGTGCCGTCGTGCCCACTGCCGAGCACCGGCACGGTGTAGGGGCCGCTCACCCGGCGGACGGCCTGCACGTCGTGCTCGAAGGCGGCGGCGAAACCGGCGCGGGCGGCGAGTTCGGGCCGGACGGCGGTGAGGGCGACGGGGTGCCCCGCGGGCGCGTACGCGAGGTAGACGGGCCCGAGCGAGCCGACGCCGAGCCGCGCGGCGACGCGGTGCCCGCCGATCACGGCCGGGTCGTCCGGCGTGAGCGGCTGATACAGCGGCCCCGGGTGGCCGGGGTACCCGGGGGCGGCGTGACCCCCGGTGTGCTGAGCGCCCATCAGTCCCCGTTCCTCGGGCCTACGCGGACAAGCCCGCCGACGCGGGTGCGGGGGTGCCGCGGGCGCCGGCCGGGCCGCGCGGCGCGGGCACCGACGCAGGTGCCGCCCCTCCCGGCCCGTGGCCAGACGATACCGGAAGCGGCGGGGGCGTCCGGTACCCGTTCCGACGCACGCCGGGCGCGGTATGCAGAAGCCATGGACTCTCATGGCGAGGTGGCCGGCCTGCTGCTCGCGGCCGGTGGCGGGCGGCGGCTCGGCGGCCGCCCGAAGGCGCTGCTGACCCACCACGGGCGGCCGCTGGTGGAGCACGCGGCGGAGGCGCTGCTGGCGGGCGGCTGCGGGCCGGTGCACGTGGTGCTGGGCGCGGACGCGGAGCGGGTACGGGCCGAGGCGCGGCTCGGGGCGTACGTCCCGGTGGACAACCCGCACTGGGCGGACGGCATGTCCACGTCCCTGCGGGCGGGCCTGGCCTCGCTCGCCGCGCTGCGGCCTGCCCCCGCCGCGGCGGTGGTCGCGCTGGTCGACCAGCCGGGCGTGGGCGCGGCGGCGGTGGGCCGCGTGGTGGCGGCGGCCCGCGCGGGCGACGACCTGCTGTCGGCGCTGGTGTCGGCGGCGTACGGGCAGCGGCGCGGCCACCCGGTGCTGATCGGCGCGGCCCGCTGGCCCGGGGTCGCGGCCAGTGCGTCGGGCGACAGCGGCGCGCGGACGTACCTGCGCGAACACGCGGCGCAGACCCTGCTGGTCGACTGCGCGGACATCGCCGACCCCGCGGACATCGACACCCCGCCCGACCTGCGGCTGCTGGACGCGCCCGGCCCCCGCCCGAACCACCCCTGAGCGCGACCGGTTCCGCGTCCGCCGCCCCCGCGCCTCGGCGGCAGCGCCGCACGCCACCGGCCCCGCCCGGCAGCGCGGACGGCACCGCCCGGTCGCATTGAGATTCCGCAGTGCGAAAACTATGCTTCGCCATGCAGAAGATCCACCGACACCGGTCTCCCGGCGCGCACGCCGACCGCCGGACGGACCGGCCCAGTCCAGGAGGAACCGACCGCATGTCCGCACCGACACCGCCGTCCGCAGCCGCCGTCGTCACCGGGACCGCCGGGCACACCGTGCCGCGCGAGGAGGAGGTGCTGACGCCCGCGGCGCTGGAGTTCCTCGGCGGACTGCACCGCCGATTCGCGCCCAGGCGCGCCGAGCTGCTGGCGCTGCGCGCCGCCCGCCGGGCGGAGATCGCCCGTACCGCGACACTCGACTTCCTGCCGCAGACCGCGCACATCCGCGATGACGACAGCTGGCGGGTGGCGCCCGCGCCGCCCGCGCTGGAGGACCGGCGGGTCGAGATCACCGGGCCCACCGACCGCAAGATGACGGTCAACGCGCTCAACTCCGGCGCCCGCATCTGGCTCGCCGACTTCGAGGACGCCTCGGCGCCCACCTGGGCGAACGTCATCGGCGGGCAGCTCAACCTGACCGACGCCTACGAGCGGCGCATCGACTTCACCACCCCCGAGGGCAAGTCGTACGCGCTGCGCCCGGCGCAGGAGCTGGCCACCGTCGTGGTGCGGCCGCGCGGCTGGCACCTGGACGAGCGGCACCTGACGGTGGACGGCGAGCCGGTGCCGGGCGCGCTCGTCGACTTCGGACTGTACTTCTTCCACAACGCGCGGCGGCTCCTCGACCTCGGCAAGGGCCCGTACTTCTACCTGCCCAAGACCGAGTCGCACCTCGAAGCCCGGCTGTGGAACGACGTGTTCACCTCCGCGCAGGAGGCGCTCGGCATCCCGTACGGCACGATCCGCGCCACCGTCCTGATCGAGACGATCACCGCGGCGTACGAGATGGAGGAGATCCTCTACGAGCTGCGCGACCACGCCTCCGGGCTCAACGCGGGCCGCTGGGACTACCTCTTCTCGATCGTGAAGAACTTCCGTGACGGCGGCGAGCGCTTCGTGCTGCCGGACCGGGCCGCGGTCACCATGACCGCGCCCTTCATGCGCGCCTACACCGAACTGCTGGTGCGCACCTGCCACCGGCGCGGCGCGCACGCGATCGGCGGCATGGCGGCGTTCATCCCCTCGCGGCGCGACCCGGAGGTCAACGCGACGGCGTTCGAGAAGGTCAGGGCGGACAAGGACCGGGAGGCGGCCGACGGCTTCGACGGCTCGTGGGTCGCCCACCCCGACCTGGTGCCGATCGCCCGCGCGTCCTTCGACGCGGTGCTCGGCGACCGCCCGCACCAGAAGGACCGGCTGCGCGAGGACGTGCACGTCACCGCCGCCCAGCTCATCGACATCGCCTCGCTGGACGCCCGTCCGACCGCCGCGGGCCTGCGCAACGCGGTGCAGGTGGGTGTGCGCTACATCGAGGCGTGGCTGCGCGGTACGGGCGCGGTCGCGATCTTCCACCTCATGGAGGACGCGGCCACCGCCGAGATCTCCCGCTCGCAGATCTGGCAGTGGGTCAACGCCGGTGTGGTGCTGGACGACGGGCAGAAGGTCACGCCGGAGCTGGTGCGCGAGGTGGCCGCCGACGACCTCGTGGCGATCCGCGCCGAGCTGGGCGAGGACGCCTTCGCGGCGGGCCGCTGGGAGGAGGCGCACGAGCTGCTGCTGCGGCTCGCGCTGGACCGCGACTACGTCGAGTTCCTCACGCTGCCCGCCTACCGGCAGCTCACCGGCTGAGGCGGCGCACTCCTGGACAGGGTCTAGGCCAGGCCCGCCCGTTCGGCGAGACGGCGGGCCTGGGCGCGGGTGAGCCGGGCGACGTCGTCCTCGTCCACCCGCGTCAGCCTGCCGTGCTCGACGACGGCCTCGCCGCCGACGAGCGACAGCGTGACGGGGGCCGCGGCGCCCAGCACCAGCGCGGCGACCGGGTCGGCGATCGAGGCGTGGCCGAGCCCGTCCAGTTTCCACAGCACCAGGTCGGCGAGCTTGCCCGGCTCCAGCGAGCCGATCTCGGCGGACCGGCCCAGCACCTGGGCGCCGCCCATGGTGGCCAGCCGCAGCGCCTCGCGGGCGTCGAGGGCCTTCTCGCCCGCGCCGAGCCTGGCCACCAGCAGGGCGTTGCGCAGCTCGGTGTGGAGTTCGCCGGACTCGTTGGAGGCGGTGCCGTCCACGCCGAGGCCGACCGGCACCCCGGCGGCGAGCATCGCGGGCACCCGGGCGATCCCGGCGGCGAGCCGGGCGTTGGAGGACGGGCAGTGCGCCACCCCGGTGCCGGTGCGGGCGAAGGCGGCGATGTCGGCGTCGTTCATGTGCACGCAGTGCGCCATCCACACGTCCGCGCCGAGCCATCCGGTGGACTCGAAGTAGTCGGTGGGGCCCATGCCGAACAGCTCGTGGCAGAAGGCCTCCTCCTGCACCGTCTCGCTGCCGTGCGTGTGCAGCCGTACGCCCTTGCGGCGGGCCAGTTCCGCGGCCTCGGTCATCAGCCGGGTCGACACGGAGAAGGGCGAGCAGGGGGCCACGGCGATGTGCAGCATCGAGCCGAACGACGGGTCGTGGTGGGCGTCGATCGCGGCCTCGGTCGCCTTCAGCGCGGCGTCCGTGGACTCCACGGCGAAATCCGGCGGGAGCCCGCCGTCGCTCGTCCCGCGGTCCATGGAGCCGCGCGCGGCGGTGAAGCGCACACCGGTCTCGGCGGCGGCGCGGATCTCCGCGCCGAGCAGGTCGCCGGTGCCGCGCGGGAAGACGTAGTGGTGGTCCATCGCGGTGGTCACCCCGCCGCGGGCCATCATCGCGAGCGACCCGGCGGCGCCCGCGTGCACGATGTCCTCGTCGATCCGCGCCCACACCGGGTAGAGCGTGACGAGCCAGTCGAAGAGGTTGCTGTCCTGGGCCATGCCGCGGGTGAGCCACTGGTAGAAGTGGTGGTGGGTGTTGACCAGGCCCGGGGTCACCAGGTGCCCGGTGCCGTCGATGCGGCGGTCCGCGCCCTCGGCCGCCGCGGCGGGCGCGGGGCCCGCGCCGACCGCCTCGATCACCCCGCCCGCGACGACGACATGGCCCGCGGCGTGCTCGGTGCCGGCGGCGTCCACGGTGGCGACGGCGCAGTTCTCGATGACGATGCGCTCTGCTGCGGGCATGGGCTGTACCTCTTCCGTCGTGCGGACCCTCGTGCGTGACGTCGTATCGGGTGGGCCGGTCAGCCGGTGTCAGCCGGTGCAGCCGGTCAGCCGGTGACCGGGATGCGGGCTTCGGCGCCCTCGCGCAGCACCGTGCCCTCGATGAGCCCGTAGGGGCGGTCGGCGGCGATGTACACCTCGTCCTCGTTGTCCAGGCCGAAGGGCGCGAGGTCGGCGAGGAAGTGGTGCTTGTTCGGCAGCGCGAGCTGCACCTCGTCGACCGCGGCGTCCGCCGCGCTGCCCTCGACGACCCGGGAGCCCATCGCGTACAGCGTCTGCTGGAGGGAGTACGAGTAGGTGTCCGCGAAGGCCGTGAGCAGGTCGCCGCGGGCGCGGGCCCAGGCGTCGTCCCACGCGGGCACCGGGGTCTCCGCGCCGCTCCAGGTGTAGCGCCAGCGGGCGTCCACCTCGGTGGCGAGGATACGGTCGCGGGTCTCCTGGAGGGTGGTGTACGGGTCGCGGGCGAAGCCCCAGAACTCCGAGTCGGTGGAGTTGAGCACGACGAGCCCGGTGAGCCCGGCCACGACCTCGCAGCGCTCGCCGTCGAAGGACACCTCGGCGGTGCGCACCTCGCCGCCGCGGCGCACGAAGGAGTGGCCGGAACCGCCCGGGGCGCGCTCCCAGGCGTACTCCTCGATCCGTATCCGGGCGTGCCGGACGGACGTCCGGGCGGTCACGAAGTGCCGGGCCAGCAGCAGGCCGAAGTCCTCGGCGGAGGCGATGCCGTACTTGCGGGCGAAGGCCAGCACGGTGTTCTTCATGGTGTCGGTGGGCAGCACGGCGGCGTTGGACCCGGACAGATGGACGGCCTCCATCGCGCCGGTCAGCGCGACCGAGACGTTGAGGTCCTTCAGGTGGTGGGTGCGGCCGTCGCGGGTGACGCGCACGACGCGCGTCTCCGCCTTGCCGTACCGGTTGTGGCCGAGCGTCGTGGGCATCTCGCTAGCTCCCTCGGTATACGGAGTAGCCGAACGGGCTGAGCAGCAGCGGTACGTGGTAGTGCTCGCCCGGGGTGACGGCGAAGGCCACCGCGACCTCCGGGAAGAAGGCGGCACCGGCCGCGCGGGCGGCGGTGTCGAAGACGAGCCGGGCGTGGGTGGTGCCCGCGGGGAGGGCGGGGAGGGCGGTGCAGCGGCCGTCGGGGCCGGTCGTGGCGCGGCCGAGGTCCGTCCAGGGGGCGGCGGCGCCCGCGCGGACGGCGAGCGTGACGGGCACGCCGGTGGCCGGGCGGCCTGCGGCGGTGTCCAGGACGTGGGTGGAGACGGTGGCGGGGCCGTCCGCCGGAACGTCCGCTGCGGGCTCATCGGTCACGGGGTCGTCCGTCATGCGGTCGTCGGTCATGGGGTGGCCTCCTGGGCGGTCGCCGCGAGCCTGCCGAGTCTGATGCGGTTGATCTTCCCCAGTTCGGTGCGGACGATCTCGCGTTCGGTGGGCTCGTCGTTGCCGGTCCGGGAGCGCAGCGCCTCCCGTATCAGGGCACCGGAGGCGCCGGTCGCGCAGATCAGGAAGACATGGCCGTGCGCCCGCCGGTAGGCCTCGCCCAGCTCCAGCAGCTCCGCGCGCTCCCGCGCCGCCACGCCGGACTGTTCGCGGGCGGAGGTGGGATCGCCGGGCGCGGGCCGCCCGATCGGCGGGTGCGCGGCCATCGCCTCGCGCAGGTCGGCGGCGGTCAGCCGGGTCATCGCCGAGTCGCTCGCCGCGAGCAGCTCGTCGGCGTGCGCGTACGGCCGCCCGGCGGCCACGTCCGCGCACCACGCGGTGCTCGCGCACACCTCGCGCAGCAGCGCCACGGCGGCGGCCGCGTCGGCCTGGTTGAGCCGGGAGAGCCCCGGCGGGGTGCGGGAGGTCACACGGGCACGCTAGGAGCCGCCGCGAAAGGGCGTCAACAATTTGTTGAAAACTCGCCGTTACGGTTTCCTCTCAGGACCCCTCGGCGCTCACGGCTCCTCGGCGGGCGGCGCCGGGGCCGCGCCCTCCCGGTTGAGGTAGTTGTAGACGGTGAAGCGGCTGACCCCGAGGGCCGCCGCGACGGTCTCCACGCCGTGCCGGACCACGAACGCGCCGCGCTCCTCCAGCTGCCGCACGGCCTGCTGCTTCTCCTTGCGGCCCAGCTCGGCGAGCGGGCGCCCGTGACGGCGGCGCAGGTCGGCGAGCAGGTGGTCGAGGGAGTCCGCGAGGTGCGGCAGCCGTACGGCGACGACGGGCACGCCCTCCCAGCTCAGCACGACGTCCTCGGGCCGCGCGGCCGCCGGGGCGAGCAGCTCGCCGCCGATGGCGTCCACCAGCGGCCCGAGGGCGCGCGCGAAGGGGTGCTCCGGGCCCGCCCCGCCCGCCGTCATGCCCCGCTCTCCGGCAGCGCGCTGACCTGGAGCGATATCCGGGTCGCCCCGGCGGCGAGGGTACGGTGCAGCAGCTCGGAGACGGCCGCGACGACCTCCTCCGCCGCGCCCTCCGCGGTGTTGCCGAACGGCCCGACCTCGACCCCCTCCAGCGTCCCGCCCTCGACCACCTCCCGCGCGACCACGGCGTGCCGCGGCGGCTCGTCCAGGTCGAACGGCTCGGTCGTGAACTCCAGCCTCAGTCGCACGCGTCCCCTCCTCCGTGGTCGGCCCACCCCCGCGCGGGGCGGCGGCCCGACCCTACGCGGCGCGGCTTCCCGCAGGTAGGGGCACTCCGGCCGGTGCGCGCGCCTGTGGCAGGATCATTCGGATGAACGCCACCGACCCGCTCACCGTCACCCGGATAGCCGACCGCCCGCACCTGGCCGCCCGCGTCTACGAGATCGCCGACACCTGGCCCGCCTTCACCGGGGGCGACCTGCTCGCGGCCTCACTGCTGGGCCGCGTGGTGCACGACTTCCCCGACTACTGCGTCGTGGCGACCGTCGGCGACCGCGTGGTGGCCCGCGGCCTCAGCGTCCCCTTCAACGCCGAGCTGGACGGCCGCGAGGAGCTGCCCGACCAGGGCTGGGACCGCGTGCTCGGCTGGGCGGTGCGCGACCGGGCCACCGGCACCCCGCCGACGGTCGCCAGCGCGCTGGAGATCACCCTCGACCAGGACTACCTGGGCCGCGGCCTGTCCTACCGGATGCTCGACGCGATGCGCCAGGCCGTCGCCCGGCAGGGCCATCACTCCCTGCTGGCACCCGTGCGCCCCAACGCCAAACACCTGCACCCGCACGAGCCCATGACCGAATACATCGGCCGCACCCGCGAGGACGGCCTCCCCGCGGACCCCTGGCTGCGCGTCCACATCAAGGCGGGCGGCACCGTGGAGAAGGTCGCTCCGGCGTCCATGACCGTCAGCGGCTCGCTCGCTCAGTGGCGCGCCTGGACGGGCCTGCCCTTCGACCGCGACGGCGAGGTCGTCGTGCCGGGCGCGCTGTCCCCCGTCATCTGCGACACCGCGCACGGCCACGCCGTCTACGTCGAGCCCAACGTGTGGGTGCGGCACGCGCTCTAGGGAGCGGTGAAGGCCGCGTGCGCGGCCGTGGTCAGGGCCGTGATGCCGGTCTCCAGGGTGAGGCGCGGGTGCGGGGCGAAGTGCGGGGAGTGGTTGGGCGGGAGGGCCGCGAGCCGGGACGCGGGGTCCGGGCCCGGGGCCTCGGCCCAGGCGCGCGGGCCGGTCGCGCCCAGCATCCAGTAGGCGGTGCGGATGCCGGTGACGCCGTGCAGGGCGCGGCCCGCCTCGCCGAAGAGGGCGAAGTCCTCGGTGGCGAGGGAGGGTTGCCAGCGGGTGACGCGGTGCGGGCCGAGCGCCGTGTGGTGGGCGGCGCGTACGGCGGCGGTCAGCTCGGTGTCCGGCACGGTGGGGGTGGAGCGGCTCAGGACGGTGAACTCCGGCTCCGGGGGCGCCGGTTCGGGGGCGGCTGCCGCCTCGGCCCGCACGATGCGCCGCACGGCGGCGACCGCGCGGTCCAGGGCCGCCCCGCCGAAGGCCCGTACCGTGACCTCCAGGGTCGCCCGGTCGGCGATGACGTTGCCCGCGCCGGGGGCGCCCGCGCGCAGCGAGCCGACGGTGACCACGAGCGGTTCGCCGGGCGCGGCCTCGCGGGACACCACCGTCTGGAGCCGCAGCACGACCGCCGCCGCGGTGACCACCGGGTCGGCGGCGAGCTGCGGCGCCCCGGCGTGCCCGCCGCGGCCGTGCAGCACCACCCGCAGCGTCACGCTGCCCGCGAGCAGCGGCCCTTCCGCGTGCGCGACCATGCCCGCGGGCAGCGGCACGAGGTGCTGGGCCAGCACCGCCGCGGGGGCCGGGAAGCGTGCGTAGAGCCCGTCGGCGAGCATGGCCGCCGCGCCGCTGAGCGTCTCCTCCGCGGGCTGCCCCACCGCCAGCAGCGTGCCGCGCCAGCCGTCCGCCCCGGCGGCGAGCAGGTCGGCGGTCCCGGCGAGCGCGGCCAGATGCGCGTCGTGGCCGCACGCGTGCATGACGGGGACGGTGCCGCCGTCCGGGCCGGGCGCGGTGGCCTCGCTCGCGTACGGCAGACCGGTGGCCTCGCGCACGGGCAGCGCGTCGAGTTCGGCGCGCAGCATGACGACGGGTCCGGGCCCGTTGCGCAGCACGCCGACCACGCCGTGCCCGCCGACGCCGCCGGTGACGTCGAGTCCCGCGGCGCGCAGCGCGGCCGCGAACCGCCCCGCCGTGCGCTCCTCGGCCCCCGACAGCTCGGGGTCGCGGTGCAGCGCGACGTACAGCTCGGCGGCGCGGGCCAGCACCGCGCGGGGCACGGCGCCCGCGGGGGCCCGCGGCGGCGCGGGGGTGGGGCCGTTCGGCATCAGGTGCTCCTCGGGGGACGGGCGTGACAGCGAAGTGACAGCGGATCGGTCAGTGGACGCGCGTAGAAAAGGGTCGGCCGGCCCGGACCGGGCCGCGTCCCCCGCCGAGAAGAGGGAGTCACCATGGCGATCACCAAGCAGGACACGCCGCTCGCGTCGCTGGCCCAGGAGATCCTGGAGCTGGAGTCCGAGACCTTCGAGATCACCGACTACTCGGACGCCAGCGAGGTCATGCTCGGTTCGTCGACCAGCTGCTCCAGCACCAGCACGTGCTCCAGCACCACCAGCACCACCTCCTGCACCGCCTGACGGCTTCCTCGTCGTCCGCCGCTCCGCCACCCGCTGCGTACGGGTGGCGGAGCGGTCGTGCGTTCCGGCCTCCGGCGCACTCACCGGAAGCGGACTCGCCGGAAGCAGACTCGCCGGAAGCAGACTCGCCGGAAGCGGACTCACGGGAACGGGTGCGGCACCCGGCGGACCGCCGCCTCGGGCAGGTCGTCGGCGCGCAGCCCGGCCCGCCGCTGGGCGGTCAGCAGCCGCGGCATCGTCAGCGCGCGCTGCCGCGCCCAGCCGAAGTCGATCGGCAGCAGCCCGGGGGCGATGGTGCACACCGTGCGCAGCCCCATCGCGCGCTGCTCCGGCGCGGTCTGGTCCACCACGATCACGTCGCAGCCCGCGGCGGCGAGTTCGGCGGTGAGCAGGCGCACGTCGTCGCGCAGGTCCCGGCCGCGCGGCCGCCCCCGCTCCCAGTCCGCGTACAGCTCGCCGGGCGTCCGCACCGCCGGGGGCTCCAGGTAACCGCGGACGTACTCGCCCATGCGCGGCAGCCCGAACAGCGCCGCGTGGTCCGGCAGCCGCCGCACCAGGCCGAAGTCGTCGGCCATGGCGTCGAGTTCGGCGGGCCGCTCGGCCACCTGGCGGGGCAGGTGCGGCAGGTAGGTGAGGATCTCCGACACCGCCGCCTCGATCGCGGTCTCCGGGTCGAAGGCGGCGCCGGCGGCGAAGGCGTACGTGCCGGGGCCGCCGTCCCGGCGCACGGCCAGGCCCGTGACGACGGGCACGGCGAGGTCGATGCGGTTGTCGAAGGCGTGCACGTCGTAGCCGCACAGCGCGGCCCGGTCGGTCATCGAGCGCAGCACGGGGTTGCCGCACGCGCCGAGGTCGATCTCGGTGAGCGGCGCGTCGCCGTACCAGCCGAGCAGGAAGGCGTCGCGCTCGACGAGTTCGAGCAGGCCGAAGAGCACCGCCTCCTCCAGGCAGCTGCCGGTGGCGCAGCCGTTGGAGCACTCGAAGACGAAGTGGTCGGCGGAGGTGCCCGCGCTGTAGTAGACGAGCCGCGCGGGCACGAGCACGGGCCGGTCGTCGCGCAGCGACCAGCCCTGGACCCACGGGATGGGGCGTTCGGGGTCGAAGGGCGCGATCATCGGGTCGTCGCGGTAGGTCTCGGGCGTGTAGAGCCCGCACGCGCGCGGGTCGAGCGCGGACTCGCCGAGGTTGGTGTACGAGTCGGTGACCACGCCGCCGACGGCCCGGCGGTGGGTGCCCGCGTAGCGCTCCAGGCCCTCCAGGAAGGCCAGGTCGCGGCTCGCGGCGAAGGAGTGCGACTGGCCGCTCCACGTCACGTCGGTGAGACCCGCGTAGCCGCGCATGAAGACGCTGCCCGCGACGGGCGCGGTGGTGGGCGAGGTGACGTCGCTCCAGGTGCCCGCGCCGAGCACACCGCACACCGGGTTGGCCAGCGCGGCGAAGGGCAGCCCGTAGGCGCCGGGCGCCTTCAGCCGGTAGCGGTCGGGCGCGGGCTTGGGGCGGGAGGCGGGGAAACCGTCGAGGTCGGCGGCGGGTGCGGCGGGTTCGGTGCTGTGGGCTTCACCCTGCGAGGCGTGCGGGGCGTGGGGGGCGTGCGGGCACAGCGGATCGGCCAGCAGCGGGACGGTGCTGAGCTGCCCGGTCTCCAGGTCCAGCCGGGTGACCCGCGGCAGCCGGTCGTCGGGCAGGGCGGGTGTACGGGGCGCGGGGTCCACCGCGCCCGCCGCGCCCGGTGCGCCCGGTGCCGGATGGGAACCTACGGCCGTACGCTCCCCCACCGCCGCGCACAGCGCCCACACCGCGTCCACGGTCCAGTCGGGGAGGACCGGCCAGGCGCCCGCCGCCGAGCGGGCCCGGCCGGTCTCCAGGGCCTCGCGTTCGGTGCGGGTGCGCAGCCGCTGCCAGCGGATGGCCAGGCAGCAGCCGCACGCCGCGGCCTGCGCCGTACCGCCCCACGGGCCGACGAGGACGGCGTCCGCGGTGAGGTGGACGGTCGAGGCGGCGCGGGCGGCGGCCGCCCGCGGGGGCTCGGGGCGCAGCAGGTCGTGCCCGCCGACGGCGGCGACCCGGGGCGCGGGCAGCCCCGCGGCAGCGGCGCGGGCGGCGAGGCGTGCCGCCAGGTCCGCGGCGGCGGCCTCCAGCGGCGGCACCACGGCGACGGCGGCGGGTCGCCCAACGGTCTCGGTCGTCATGTCCGGTTGCTCCAGCGGAAGATGCGGGCGGCGATGAGCCCGAAGACGGCGGTGAAGGCGATCAGGCCGCCGCAGTCGACCGCGAGCGAGCCCAGCGAGGCGCGCCCGGCGAGCACGTCGGTCAGACCGTCGTCGAGGTAGCGCAGCGGCAGGATCCAGGAGGCGGTGCGGATCCAGCCGGGCAGCAGGTCGGCCGGGTAGAACGCGCCGGACAGGAACGCCATCGGCACCATCACGCAGTTGGCGATGGCCGCGACCGCCTCGGGGGTGTCGGCGAGGCTGCCGACGACCAGGCCGAGCGCGAGGAAGGCCGTGACCCCGAACACCAGCAGCGGCAGCGCGAGCGGCCAGCTCCCGTCCAGGTGCAGGCCGAAGAACGGCAGCAGCGCCACCGCGGTGAAGAGCACCGCCTGCGTCAGGCCCACGCCGATCGCGACCAGCAGCCGCGAGCCCAGCACGGTGGGCAGCGGCGTCGGGGTGCGCCAGATGAGCCGCAGGATGTCGTCGCGGCGCCAGTGCATGAGCGCGAACGCCGGGCCGAAGAGCGCCGCGTTGCCGACACCCCAGGCGAGGACGCCGGGCGCGACGTAGTTGATGTACGGCAGGTCGCCGTTGACGGACTGGCCGCGGAAGAGCAGGCCGAAGACGACGAGGAAGACCAGCGGAAAGGCGAACGTGAAGAAGACGGTGGTGCGGTCGCGCACCGAGGCCAGGAACGCGGCCCGGGTGAGCGTCCGGTACGGGCCCGGCACCGCGGCGGGCGCGGCGCCGTCCTTGGTGTCGAGCGCGGGGGTGGCGGTCATCGGCGCTGCTCCGTTCCCGCCGCGGCGGTGTGCGCGGCCCGTTCGTCGTCGTGGTCGGGCGGTGCGGACGCCGTGCCCGGCGGCGGGCTCGCCGTCAGCCGCAGGTAGGCGTCCTCCAGGGTGGCCGTCCTGGTCTGGATCGCGTCCATGTCGACCAGTGCGGCGAGCGCGACCAGCGTGCGGTTGGCGTGGTGCGTCTCGATGACGACCTCACCGCCCTCCACGAGCACCCGCTCCGCGCCCTCGACCCCGCGCGCCTGCTCCACGGTGATGCGGCCGGCGGGCACCAGCAGCCGGGCGGGCGCGGCCATCGAGCGGATGAGCGCGCCGGGGCTGTCCAGCGCGACGATCCGGCCGCCCGCGACGATCGCGACCCGGTCGCACAGCGCCTCGGCCTCGTCGAGGTAGTGCGTGGTGTAGACGATGGTGCGGCCCTCGCCGCGCAGGTCGCGCAGCACCGCCCACAGCGACCGGCGGGCCTCGGGGTCGAGGGCGGCGGTCGGCTCGTCGAGGAAGATCAGATCCGGCTGGTGCACCAGCGCGGTGGCCAGCGCGAGGCGCTGGCGCTGGCCGCCCGACAGCTCGTCGACCCGGCTGCGCTGCTTGCCCGTCAGGCCCACCAGCTCCAGCGCGTGCCGGGCGGCGGCCCGGTCGGCGCCGTGCAGCGCGGCGACGGTCTCCAGGTGCTCCCACGCGGTGAGCCGCGTGAAGAACGCGGACGTCTGCGTCTGGACGCCGATGCGCCGCAGCAGCGCGGTGTTGCGCGGCCAGGGGCTCGTCCCGAACACGCTGACGGTGCCCGCGTCGGCCTTGCGCATGCCCTCGACGATCTCCACGAGGGTGGTCTTCCCGGCCCCGTTGGGCCCGAGGATCCCGAAGAACTCCCCCTGCGCGACGGTCAGCGACACGTCGTCGAGCGCGCGCACCTCCCCGTACACCTTGGTGACGCCGTCGAGCACGATGGCCGTCCCCTCCGGCCGCGGCTGTGCTGTCATGTGCCCCTTCTCCCGTTTCTCCTGCTGCGGTTCGCCGTCCGGCGGGGTGGTTGCGTACGGGCCCGCGCCCGTGGGACCGCCGCGCCCGGCGGCGGCGGGTACGTGCGGGCCAGGGCCCCGGGTGCCCGCGGGCGCGGTGGCGGACTCCCCCGTCGCGCCGCCGGGCTGCGGGCGGCGGGCCGCGAAGCGCAGGCCGACCAGCCGCAGCAGCCACGCGGCCGCGATCACGGCGGCGGGCAGGAAGCCCGACCAGTCCCGCCAGCCGTCCGGGAGCATCGCCCGGACGGCGAGTCCGAAGCCCGCGAGCACGGCGAGCGCGAGCAGCGCGCACAGGACGCCGTATCCGGCGTAGAGCGTGCGCAGCCGCGCGGGGTAGCGGCGCACCTGCGCGCGGGCGTCCGGCACGCGCGGGCGGGCCCCACTCCCGGGGGCAGACGCACCCGCGCGGCTCCCGGCCGACGCGTGCACTGTGGCGGGCGCCGCTCCCGCGGAAGCGGCCCCGGCGGATGCCCCGCCTCTGCCTGCGGCCTCCGGCGAGGGGCCTGCGCCGCTCCCGGCCGACGCGTACGCGGCACTCGACACGGGCCCGGTGGTGTCCGGTGAGGCCGTCGCGGCGGGGGCGGCGGATGCCCCGCCCGCACCCGCGGCCTCCGGCGAGGGGCCTGCGCCGCTCCCGGCCGACGCGTACGCGGCGCTCGACCCGGGCCCGGTGGCCTCCGGGGCGGGCGGGGCGGCGGAGGCCCCGCCCCTGCCCGGGGCCTCCGGTGAGGCCGTCGCGGCGGGGCGCTCTTCCGTGTGCGGGGAGCGGATCGCGCGGGCTGTCAGGGTCAGGAAGGTGCGGCTCTCGGTCGCCAGGCGGAGGGTGCCGAGGGCGTAGCCGAGGGCCTTGTAGCCGTCGAGGGGTGGGAGGGGGACGAGGTTGAGGAGGGCCATCGCGGTGCCGAGCAGGAGCAGGCCGCCGAGGAAGGGCAGGGCCTGGGCGTGGTCCGGGAGCAGGGCCCAGACCGGCCAGAAGGGCACCAGGAAGAGCAGGTTGGCGACCGCGCCCGCCGCCGCCACGGCGATCTGGCGGCCGCGCCGGGTGAGGAACTGTACGTCCTCGACCTCGCAGTACAGGTACGTCATGACGCCCCACACGCGCCGCAGGCCGATCTCGCCGACCCGCAGCCCGTACGCGCGGGCGACGAGTCCGTGGGCGATCTCGTGCAGCCCCAGGCTCACCCAGAGCACGCAGCCGACGGCGGCGAGCGCGACCGGCTGGTGGTACAGCTCGCGCGTCTGGTCGGCCAGTTCGCCGAGCCGGGCGGCGACGGCGGCGACCACGGCGAGGGACAGCGCGAGCAGCACCCCGACGACGGCCCGGCGGCGGGCGAAGCCGGTGGCGGCGTGCAGCCGGTCCATGAGCGCGGGCGCGTCCGCGACCATCCGCGTCCGCCCGCTGAACAGGCTTCCGCGCCGCGGCCGTTGACCGGCGTCGTCCGCGGTGCGACCGGGCGCCGTGCGCGCGGCAGCGGCGGCAGCGGTGGGGGCGCCTGCTGCCGACGGCGGCACCGCCAGCAACTGCCGCGTGCCGAGCAGCCGCATCATCCGGCCCCACTGCGCGTCGCCGAGCCGCGCTCCGAAGTGCGCGGCGTACTCCGTGCCGATCTCGCCGAGGGAGCGCGTGCCGTCGAGGCGGGCGATGATGAAGTGCTCCTTCGGGCCGACCTCCAGCCGCACTCCGGTCTCGGGGTCCTTGAGGAGGTGGACGACCGCGGGGCCGCGGGTCAGGGGCGGGCCGACGAGGATGCCGGGGCGCAGCGCGGGGCGCGCGGCGAGCAGTGCGCCGCTGGTGGCGGTCATGGCGCCGCCGTGGGCCGGGGCTCGCGCAGCGCGCGGGCCAGGACGTAGGAGAGGAAGGCCTCGTCGCGGACGGACACCGACAGCCGGTTGTTGGTCATGTGCATGTACGGCGACAGCAGCATCGGCAGTGCCTGGTCGGGGTCGTCGACGGGCAGGTCGCGCGTGCCGTCCCAGGAGCGGAAGACCAGGTCGCCGGCCTGGGCCAGGGCGACGACGCGCTCGCGCAGGTCGAGGCAGTGCTCGGCCCATCCGGCGAGGAGGCTCGGCAGCCGCTCGGGCGCGGGTTCGGCGACCGCGGCGCGGATGTGCTGGAAGCGCTCGGGCAGCGCCTCCATCGTACGGTAGGCGCGGTCGTAGCCGTCCTGCGCGGTGTAGTTGGTGGTGGCGAAGGCGGAGTTCCAGAAGTCGTGGTAGCGGTCGAGGAAGGCGAGCAGCGCGTCCTCCTCGCGCAGCAGGCAGCCGGACATGGTCATCATCAACTGGGCGGCCACGCCCAGCAGTACGGTCCGCAGGTGCAGGTTCATCGAGCCCGCCGCGCCGGAGACCAGTTCGCTGGAGCGCTGGAAGTGCCATTCGGCCAGCTCCACCCCGGCGGGGCCGCCGTACTTGCCGTACTCGGGCTCGTAGGGCTCGGGGCTGAAGGAGTTGTTGGGCCGCAGCTTCATGTGGCCCTCGGCGTCGACCAGGCCCGCGGGCGCGCCGCCGGGGTATTCGAGGGCGAAGAGCGTCTGGTAGAGGTCGGCCATGAAGCCGCCCTTGACCTCGTAGAGGGCCGGGCGCTCGCGCAGGAACGTCTCGATCGCCGCGGTCGCCCGCTCGGCGACGGCGGCGGAGGCGTCCGGCGAGGAGGGGCGCAGGCGCAGCCGGATGTGCGGCCCCTCCAGCCAGTAGTTGATGAAGAACCAGCCGTCGAGCAGGCCCTCCGCGGTGAGTTCGGCGACCAGCGGGCGCGCGCAGCGCTGGAGGAAGGGCCGCGGGCTGGCGGCGTAGAAGACGTGGTAGGCCTGCCACGCGCCGCGCGTCCCGGCGGCGGCGCGGGTGGTGTCCTCGGTGGTGTCCTCCATGGCGCCCTGGCTGATGCCGTGGGTGATGTCGTGGGTGGTCATACGGCGGGGTCCTGCCTTCCTGGCCGGGCCGCGGCGGCGGGATGGGCCGCGCGGGGGACGATTTCCACGGCCAGTTCGGCGACGTGGTGGCCGCGGGGGGAGCGCACGTGCAGCTCGTCCTCGCCCGGCAGCATCTCCTCGAAGACCGCCTTGTGGCGGCCGCCGTCGGTCAGGGCGTGCAGCGCGAGCAGCGACAGCGGGCTGTCGAAGTCGACGTAGTGCGGCTTGGATCCGCCGAAGACGGCGCCGAAGCCGCCCGCGTCCGCCGCCCGTTCCTCGTGGACGGTGGCGAAGACCCGGTCGGGCAGGCCGTGTTCGTGCCGCCAGCGCTGCCACGCCAGGTAGGCCGCGGCCTCGTCCGTGCCCGCCGGGCGGGCCGGGAGCGCGCCGGGCGCGGCCGTCCAGGACCTGCGGTGCAGGACCAGGCCGCGGTAGCGGACCCGGGGCCGGGAGGTGACCCCGGCGCGGTCCGGGCCTTCGGGCACACCGCGCCAGGCGTCGACGGAGGCGCGGGAGGTGGGTGAGAGCAGCAGCAGGGTGCGCGGCACCTCGGGCAGCACCATCGGCACGAGGTAGCCGAGGTAGAGCGGCACGACCTCGGCGTCCAGCCGCCGCGAGCGCAGCACCAGCCGGTCGGCGTCGGCGTCGTGCTCGGCGTAGAGGTCGTCGAGGTCGATCCGGGCCTCGGGCGGGGCGGTGCTGGTCTCGCCGGGGCAGACGATCTCGTGGTCGGTGAGCCGGCCGTGCAGGTTGAGGTTGGTGGTGGCCGAGCCCGCGGTGATCTCGGCGAAGACCGCGCCGGGCGGCTGCCATTCCCGCAGCTGTGCGCGCAGCCGCTCGGTGAGCCCTTCGGCGGGGACGGCGTCGGGGACGCCGTGCCCGGCCGCGTCGTCGAAGCAGTGGGTGAAGCGGGTGAAGGGGAAGGCGAGGCCGCCGTAGGAGTTGTTGAGCACCACGAGCGGGTCGCCGTCGCGCCGGGCGAGCTGAAGGAAGTGGCTGTGCGGGGCGAACGGGCGGCCGAGGGGGGCGAGTTCGGTGCGGACGGCGGCCACCGTGTCCTCGTCCAGGCACAGTTCGGGCTGCCCGTCGGGGTGGGCGGCCCATGCCTCGCGCATCCGCCGGGTGAATTCCGCGCGGGCCCGGTCGAGCGCGGCGACCTCGGGCATGCCGAGCCAGTTCTCCTCGGGGGCGGGGCTGCCGTCGGCCGCCCAGGGCGACTTGGTCGAGGTGAACTGCAGGTACTGCGTGAAGATGTCCTCGTGGAAGTCGTGGACGAGCCGCAGCAGGTCGTCGCAGCGCCCGCCGCGCCCGTAGCGGGCGAGGAAGAAGCCCTTGAGGGTGAGCCGTTGCGGCAGTGCCACGTCGAACGCCGGGAGGATGCCGTGCAGTTCGTGCAGCGGCGCGGCGGCCAGTTCCTCCCACTGCGCGAGATCCGCGGTGACGCCGTCCTCGCGGACGTCCTCGTAGAGCAGGGTCTGCGGCAGCGCCGGGGACGGCGCGCCGAGGTCGGCCTGCACCGCCAGCAGGTCGCGGCGCAGGTCGCCGAGCAGGGCGCGGCGCCCCGCGGCGTCCGCGGCCGGGTAGCGGTCGACGAGCGCGGCGGCGCCGTCCAGCCGGGCGGCGAGCGGTTCGGCCCAGGGGCGTTCCAGGGCGCGCAGCGCGGCGGCGAAGGAGCGCAGGGGGTCGGTGGTGTGGACGTCGGTCTCCAGGCCGGTCATCTGGAGGATGCCGAGGTCCAGCAGGGTGCCCGCGTAGTGGGCGGCGTCCTCGGGCGCGGCGCCGGTCTCGGCGGTCAGCCAGCCGGTCAGCTCGGCGTGCCGCAGCCGGCCGCGTGCCCGGAAGAGCGCGGTCATCCGCTCCAGGGTGCCGCTGTTGCGCAGGAAGAACAGCCGGTCGTGGGCCGCGTCGAAGCTGACGGCGGCGCTGTCGTCGCCCGCGGTCACCGAGCGGCGGACGTAGCGGATGCGGTCCTCGTCGACCTCCCAGCCCGCCGAGAGGGTGACGGGCAGGTCGCCGCGCCGGCCCGGGTCGGCGGCGACCAGCTCGGCGAGCCGGGCCAGCACCACGACGTTGAGCCGCGGGTAGCTCGTCCAGCCGCCGCCGGTGCGCACCTCGGGTCCGGCGTCCGGGGCGAAGCCGCCCTCGGCCACGGCGGTGAAGGTGCTGAACGGGCTGGTCTTGCACGCCGTGCGGTAGAGGTACGCCAGCAGCGAGCGCTCCTTCTTGCGGGCGCGCTTGTCGGGGACGGGCGCGGTGTCGGCCATGAAGGCGTCGAGCTGCCCCTCCAGCGTCGGGGAGGCGAGCGCGAGCCCGAGCCGCAGCCGCTCCTCACCGGCCAGCTCCCGCAACCGGCCGCGGGCCGCCGCGAGTTCGGCGTCCACCAGCGCGCCCCCGGCGCGGGCGAGCGCGTCGAGCCGCAGCCGGGCGTCCAGCCAGCGCAGCAGCAGCCCGCCCGTGCCGTCACCGTCACCGCCATCGCCACTGCCACCGCCATCCGCTTCCGCGGCGAGGCTCCGTACCGCGTCCACGTCCTGCGGCAGGCGGCCGTTGAAGACCGCGCGGCGCAGCGCGAGCACCGTACGGCGCCGCGCACCGTCCTCCGTGGCCTTCACCAGCACGGTCAGCGGGTCGTTCAGCTCGTCCGCGAGCCGTGCGGCGTCGCGCTCGGCGGCGAGCGTCCCGGCGGCCCAGTCGCGGGCCGCGGGGCTGCGCAGGCTGTGCACGGCCTCCACCGGCAGCCCCGCCACGCGCAGCATGAAGCGGCGGTGCAGGTGCCAGTCCCGCGGGGTGTTCCCGCTCTCCGGCGCGGCGTCGTCGACGCTCATGCCGCTCCCTTCTGTGCCCGGGACCGCTGTCCGGCCCGGCCCGTGTCGTCGTCGGATACGTCGCCGTGCACGGCGTCAGGCGATCTCGTGGCGGAACCCGGCGGGGCGGGGGCGCTCGTGGCCGATCATCATGATCAGCAGCGGCACCTCGCCGGTCGCCTCCAGTTCGAGTTCCTCGGTGAAGGAGATCGCGTCGAAGCCGAGCGCCACCCCGCAGGACAGCCCGGCGGCGGCCGACGCGGTGTAGACGGCCTGCGAGATCCCGCCGATCACCGCGTTGACCAGCCGGTACCCGCGGTCGCCGACGGCGTCCAGCACCGCGTGGGTACGGGCGGCGGGCACGATGACGGCGGCGGCCTGCTCCAGGTTGTAGTTGGCCAGGAAGTAGTTCTCCTGGAGGAAGGCGCCGGACGGCCCGGCCTTCAGCAGCCGCAGCGTCCCGTCCGCCGTGTCGTGCAGGTAGGTGCCGGGGGCGACGCCGTCCACGTGGTTGACGAAGACGTAGCTACGGCTGAGCGAGCCGGTGTCCGGCGTCTCGGCGTCGCTGTCGAGCGTGCCCGCCGCGGCGATCGCGGCCAGCACCGTGGACAGGTCCCGCGCGGGCAGCGGCCGGGTCGCCTGGAAGCGGCCGAAGCTGCTGCGGCGGGCGCGCAGCGCACTGCTCACGGGGGTGTCCAGCGGGCGCGGCGCGGGCAGCGCGACGCGGTCGCCGCCGTCCGGCACCGGCGGCGCGAGGGCGGCGTCCAGCGCGCCGGGCGCGGGGCGCTCGGCGGCGCGGTCGAGCGTCGCGGCGTGCATGCGCCGCACCGTCTCGAAGGTCATGGTGACGTGCGAGCGCTCCTGGTCGGTGTGCCGTACCCGCGGGGCCGCGGCGCTCGCGGGAACGGGAACGGGGACGGGGGCGTCGGCGGGCGGCGCGGCGGCCGGGGCCGGGGCGCCTTCCCAGGCGAGCGGGACGACCGCGAAGACGCCCTCCTCGTCCTGCCCCAGGCCCAGCAGGCGGCCGAGCCGCGCCTCGTCGAACCAGAACGCCGGGCC
Source organism: Streptomyces sp. NPDC004031 (assembly GCF_053604375.1). Taxonomy (NCBI): domain Bacteria; kingdom Bacillati; phylum Actinomycetota; class Actinomycetes; order Kitasatosporales; family Streptomycetaceae; genus Streptomyces; species Streptomyces sp. NPDC004031. Next base: position 47,532 of record NZ_JBSGHL010000048.1, read on the forward strand.
GACGCGCAGCCCGTGGGCGGCGGCCCAGATCCGCCAGGTCTGCAGCAGCGCGCCGGTGTCCATCGTGACGACGTGGTAGCAGAAGCTGTTGTACTTGAAGGCGTTCTGCCAGAAGCGCACGCCCAGGACCAGGAACTGGTCGTGGCCCGCCCAGCGCGCCCCGCCGCCGAGCGCCGCGCGCACCTCGCCGCTCACGTCACCGGCGAGCAGCCGCCGCAGCGCGTGGTGGGGGGTGTCGTAGTAGTAGACGCCGGGCGTGAGCGGGCCGGAGGGCCCGGCGACCCAGTGCACCCCGACGGGGTAGAGGCCGCCGCCCGAGGCGCTGCCGCGCGACCAGTTGGCCTGCGTGTACATCGGCAGGGTGCCGAGGTCGGAGTTGGCCTGCACCGCGAGCCGCCGCCCGACCAGGCCGTAGGACTCCTGGAGCATCCCGGCGAGCAGCGGCAGGGTGAACGCGCCCCCGGCGTCCGGGCCCTGGGTCCCGTCCGCTCCGAACAGGCCCCGCTGCACGGTCGCTTCGGGGTCGGCGACGGCCTGCGGCAGCGGGAGCGCGGCGGCGCCGGGGAAGTGCTTGCCCTTGCGCGGCCGGTCGGCCCAGTCGGGTACGAAGTCGGCGGGCTCCATGGGATAACGGCCCCGCCGGACGATGGCGGTCGCGTACTCATGGGCGAATCCCACGGGCGTTTCCTCTCTGCGCGTGCGGTGCGGGTCTTCGGGGCGGTGCGGCCTTTGGCGGCGCGGGCGTTCGCGGTGCGGGCAGTGCGGGCGGTACGGACGGCGCGGGCGGTGCTCGGTCCCACGGCCCGGCCGGTCAGGGGAAGGGGTGCGGTGCGGGGTTGAGGTCGGCGGGGGTCAACTCCCTTTCGCGCAGGCCTGCTTCGTGCAGGGCCGTGCGCGTACGGGGCAGGTGGCGGGCGCGCTGGCGGCGCCAGCCGAAGTCGATGGGCAGCAGGCCGGGCACGAGGACGCTCGCGGTGTGCAGGCCGAGGTCGCACTGCTCGGGCATCGTCTGGTCGACCACCACGACGTCGAAGCCCGCCTTCGCGACCGCCCCGACGCACGTCTCGACGTCGTCGCGCAGGTCGGCGCCCGGCGTGAGCGTGCCCGGACCCGTCGCGGCGAGGTCGGCGAGGGCGACGCGCGGGCGGTCGCCGCGCAGCAGGAAGGCGGCGTGCTCGGCCATCTCCGGCAGCCCGTACATCAGCGGGTGGTCGTGCAGCACCTGCACGCGGTCGAAGTCGGCGGCCAGCGCGCGCAGCCGCCGCTCGTCGCGCGCGGTCCGGCGGCGGAGGTTGACCGCGTCGGTGGCGATCTCGCACAGTCCGCCCGCGAGCGCGGACTCCGGGTCCAGGCCCGCGCCCGCGCCGAAGCACAGGCGGCCGAGGCCGCCGTCGACGCGCTCGGCGACCGCCGTCACGACCGGGATCGGAAAGCTGATCCGGGTGTCGAAGAAGCGGGCCCGGTAGCCGTACATCGCCAGCCGGTCGATCGTCGCCCGGGTCTGCGGGTCGCGCGACGTGCTCGCGTCGATCTCGGGGAGCCGGGCCTGCCCGAACCACGCGAGCAGGAAGGCGTCGCGCTCCACGACCTCCATCAGCCCGTGGTAGACGGCCTCGGCCAGACTCCCGCCCGACGCGCAGCCGTTGGAGCTCTCCTGCACGAAGCGGCGCCGCAGGCCGCCGGGCGCGTGGTAGTAGACCAGGATCTCCGGGACGAGCACGGGCAGCCGGTCGCGCAGCGACCAGCCCCACACCCACGGGACGGGCCGCGCCGGGTCGAAGGGCCGCACGTCCGGCTCCGCGCGGTGGAAGGCCTCGTCGTACAGACCGCACTCCCGCGGGTCCACGAGCGTGTGCTCGGCGGCGAGTTCGTCGTACGCGGCGACGACGGCGGTGCGCTTGCCGCGCGGGCGCATCCCGGCGAACCGCTCCAGTCCTTCGAGCAGGCCGACGCGCTCGCTGGAGCGGTAGCGCGCGGTGTGCCCGCCCCAGAAGCACTCGCGCAGGTAGTCGCCCGAGCGCAGCAGGAACGAGCCCACGGTGGAGGACGTGGACGCCGAGATGAGGTCCGGCACCACGGACGGGCCCAGCATGCCCGCCGCCGGGTTGACGAACGCCTCGAACGGCACGTCGTAGTCGTCGGCCGGGCGCAGCCGGAAGACGTCGGGCGCGGGCTTCGGCGCGGGCGCGAGGTCGAGCCGGGCGCCCTGCGCGGTGTCCGCCGGGCGCACCCCGCAGTCCGGGCACTCGGCGTCCGGGACGAACGCGAAGCGCGTCACGCACAGCGTCTCGGCGTCCACGAGGAAGGCGTACGGGTGCCGGCCGCCGCGGCCGCCGTCCGGTCGTTCGCGGTGCGCCGCGACGAGCGCGGCCACCGCGTCGATCCCGAACGCCGTCTCCACCGGCCCGGCCCCGGCCGCCCGCGTCCCGGCCCCCGTCTCCAGCGCCTCCCGCAGCGCCCGCGCGCGTACCCCCTGCCACCGACGGACCAGGCACCGCCCGCACCCCGCTCCCCCGCCGGGCACGAACGGCCCGACGAGCACGAGGTGCCCGTAGCGGAAGACCCCGACGGCGCCGCCCGGCGCCCGCGCGCGGCCGGGAAAGGTCTCGGGGCCGTCCGGTCCCGCGCCCTCGCCCCGTTCCTGCCCGGCGGCGAAGCGGTGGGCGGCGCCCTCCGGCCCGCCGCCGCCCGGCCGTTCTTCGGCGTCCGCGCCGGACTCGCCGCCGACGGCGAGTTCGTCCCGCACCCCGAGGGCGCCGACCACCACCTCGGGCCCGCGCCCGCCGGTCAGGGCGCGCAGGCTCGCGGCGAGGCGGTCGGCGAGGTCGGCGCAGAAGGCGTCGAGCGGCCCGCCGTGTCCGACCCGGGAGGCCGGACCCGGTCCGGCGGGGTCGTCCGTGGCCGCGGGCACGGCCGTCCCGCCGGACGGAGCGTCGGCCGCGGTGCCGACGCCGTGCGCCGGGGGTGCGGGCTCGGCCGCCGGGGGCAGGGGGCGGGTCATGCGCGGGGCTCGGGGAGGGTGAGGAGGACGCGGGCGGTGTGGATGCGGCCCGCGGTCAGGTCGGGGGTGTCGGCGGGGGCGGTGAGGACGTCGCGGCCCGCGGCGCGCAGGGCGGCGGCGGCCTCGGTCCAGGTGGTGTCGGCGGCCGGGGGCGCCTCGCCGGTCACCGCGAGGGCGGCCGGGTCGAGGTCGGCGAGCAGCGGGTCGCCCGGGTCGAGCGGGCGGCCGGTCTGCACGGCGCCGAGCAGGTCGCGCAGGGCGGCCAGCAGCGCGTCGCGGCGGCGCAGGGCCGCGGCGAGGGTCCAGCGCGGCGCGCCGCCCGCCGGGTCGGCCGCGCGGGCCAGCACGACGGGCAGGGCGCCGCCGCCGAGGTCGAGGATCTCCAGGCCCGCGCCGAGCCCGGCGGCGGAGCGGAGCAGGAAGGTCAGTTCGGCGTCGTCGCCGTCCTCCTCCGGGGTCAGGCGGCGCACCTCGGCTGCGCCGCCCAGCGCGCGGCGCAGCGTGTCGTGGGCGAGGGCGGTGCGCAGGGCGCGGGCGACGGCGGCGGCCGGGGTCGTCCCGGCGCCGTTGCCCGCGGACGTGGCCTCGACCAGGCGTGCCTGGTTGTCCGGGCCGAAGGGCCGCAGCGCCGCCGCGGGCACGAGCACCGTCTCTCCGGTGAGCAGCGACGTCACCGGGCACCAGCGGGCGACCGGTTCGGCGGGTGCGCCGAGCCCGGAGGCGAGGGCGAGCCTGTCGGCCGCGACCGTGCGCCATTTGCCGCGGGCGGCCTCCAGTTCCGGCCCGGTGAGCGCGCCCCGCACGGGCACGACGTGCTCGCCGTACACCTCGGCGGCGCGCAGCAGCGCCCGCAGCCGGGCCCCGGCGACGTGGTGGACGTCGAAGGCGGTGATCTCGCGGCGCTCCCGGTGGCCGGTGCCGAGCAGCACCGTGCTCACCTTGAGCGGGGTCTGCGTCCAGTCCTCGTCGGCGTAGGCGGCGAAGACCCCGGCGCGCGGCTGGACGAGCACCGAGCGGCCGGAGATCTCGGCGAGCGCGGCCTGCGCGGCGTCCTCCTCCTCGGCCCCGCTGCCGACGGGCCCGCCCAGCGGTGAGACGGCGGCGTCGCCGGTCGCGGCGGGGCTCGGCAGGTCGGTGAGCCGCACCGGGGTCTCGGCGGCGGGTGCGGCGGGGGCGCAGTGCGGGCAGCGGGGGTGCGGCAGCAGCGGTTCGGCGACGGTGTCGAGGGAGTCGGTGTGCTGGATCAGCAGCTGGTTCTCGGTCTCGGCGGGCAGGACGCCGGTGGTGCGGCGGAAGACCTCGTAGCCCAGCAGGTTGCCGACCATCGCGGCGAGCGGCCCGGCCAGGCCCTGGGCCGCCGGGTCGTACGGGCCGCCGGGGGCGGCGGCGCTCCACAGGTCGGCGGCGGCGCCCGGTTCGCCGTTGGCGCCCAGCCGCAGGGCCGCGCAGGTCCAGCAGCCGCTGCCGTCCCGGGTCATGAGCGGGCCGATGACGACGGAGTCGCCGTAGGGCCAGGCGGGCAGCAGGGTGCGTCCGGCGGGTATCCCGGCGTCCAGCAGCGGGGCGAGGCGGCGGGGGCCGTGCGGGCCGGTGAGCAGTACGAGGTCGTGGCCGTCGAGGTCGTCCCAGCCGGGTCCGCCGGGCGGCGGGTCGAGCAGGGTGACCTCGGCGGGGCAGCCGGACTCGCGCAGGGCGGCCGCTTCGGCGAGGACGTCGGCGAGTCCGCTGCCGGGGCGGTCGAGGGCGCGCGGTACGGCGACGGCGGCGCAGCCGTTGCGGATCAGGCTGAGCGCGGCCCAGCAGGCGACGGCGTCCTCGCCGAGCACCGCGACCCGGGTCTGCCGGAAGCGGCGGAAGCGGTCGGCGGCGCCGTCGGTGTAGTGGTCGATGTAGTCGATCTGCGCGGCGAAGCGTTCGGCGACGGTGTCGCCCAGCGCGTCCGGTGCGTCCTGCGCGGGCTCGGCGGCGCGGGCGAAGCCACGCGCGTAGAGCGTGCCGACGAGCTGGACGACCATGTCGCGCTGCTTGTCGCCGAGGCCGTTGCACAGCTCGGCCACCGTGTGGTCGCCGGTCAGGTGCGGGACGATGACGGTCGCGAAGCGGTAGGCGGAGGGCATGACGACGCTGAAGCCGCCGCGCGCGTTGTGGAAGTGCACGCCGGTGGGCGTCTGGGTGTAGAGGACGTCGCGGCGGATCCGCGGCCTGGTGCCGGCGAGTTCGTCGTAGGTGGACGCCATGTCAGTCACGCCTCCGTGGGGTGCGGTCCTGCGGCCCGGGGCCGCTGCGGGTCGGTGGGGGTGGGGCGCCCGTCGCGGGCGGGCGCCGGGGGTGCGGGGCTCCGGCCGCCGGGTGCGCCGGCGGCGGCCTGGGCGCACGGGGCCGGGCGCGGGGAGGCCGGGGCCTCCGTGTGCGAAGCCGGGGGCGGGGACGCCGGGGAGCCGGCGGCCTGCGGGGGCGGGTCCGGGGGCGCCGGGCCGGGGGCGCTCGTGGCGGGCCGGGCCGCGCCGACGCCGCCCGCCGCGGCGGCGCGGGTGAAGACCCGCAGCAGCTCGTGCACCCGGTAGCGCCCGCTCGGCTCCTCCTCCAGCAGCCCGGCGCCGACGAGGCTGTCCAGCACCCGGCCGCCGTCCACGGCCTCGTCGGGAGCCGGGTCCGCACCGGTCGCGGGGGGCGCGGGGGCCACCGGGGCGGGGAGCGCGGGCGGCGGCTGCCGCGGCGGCCGGGCCTCGGCGCTGCCGGACGACTCGCCGCGCAGGATGGCCAGTTCGAGCCGCTGGAGGGCGGGCCCGGGATCGACCCCGAGGGTGCTCGCCAGATGCGACTTGAGCCGCCGGTACTCGGCGAGTGCCTCCGCGCGGCGGCCGGTCCGGTCCAGCGCCTCCATCAACTGCTCGGTGAAGCGCTCGTGCAGCGGGTGCGCGTGTGCGGCGGAGCGGATCTCGGCGACCGCCTCCCGGCATCTGCCGCACTCCAGTTCGAGATCGAAGACGCGCTCGATGGCGCGCAGCCACTCCTCCTGGAGCCGGGGCAGTTCGTCGCGGTGCAGCAGGTCGGAGGGGACGTTGGTGAGCAGCGGCGGCTGCCACAGCGCCAGCGCGGCCCGCAGCAGCCGCAGTTCGGCCTCCGGCTCGGCCGCGTCGTAGGCGGAGCCGAGGAGTTCGCGGAAGCGGACGAGGTCCAGCGTCCCGGCGTCCGCGGTGAGCCGGTAACCGCCGGGCACCGCCTCGATCATATTGCCGGAGATGCCGTACTTCCCGAACAGCCGGCGTAAGCGCAGAACGCAGCTGTGCAGCGCGGACTTGCCCTGGGCGGGTGTCTCCTCGCCCCAGATGACACGCTGCAGGAATTCGACGGAGACCACCGAATTCGCATTGAGCAACAATGCAGCCAGAAGTGCCGCGGGCCGCGAGGGCTGAAGCACCACGGATTCACTGCCGTCCGCCACCGCCAGCATTCCGAGAACCGTGAAACGGGTGTGACCTGCGGCTTGCGGCAGCCGCCCCGCATTCTCCGGAGCTATTCCCGTACCGTTTTTGAGACCGTTTTCGAGCGTGTTGTGCCAGACCACCACACCACCATCCCCGTAGCCCCGTACGACCACGGCCACCGCCTCCCCGGTGTGCTTGGAGGCGGAGCGGACAACCCCGGCCGATCAGGCCGTTCGCGGTCACGGAGGACAGTACGGCAATGCTCTTTACCTTGTCCAGCAATTGTGGCCGATTCCTTGCCGCCGATCGAGCAGTACGCGCCACCTGCCCGTTCGCCGAATCCCGGTCACCAAACAGGACCAACCGGGCCGCATCGCTCGGGCACGGAAGCGAGCAATCGGACATAACTCGCAGATATTACGGGCGTGTGTTTGCAGCGTTAACCAGCCGTTCTTCGCGCGGCGGCTTTACCTGCGGCATCGCCAAGTCGGCGGCAATTCAGAAGAAGTACCCTGCGCGGCCAATTCCTAATCATCGCCGCGGGTCCGGCGGCCGCCGGCCGGGACGGGCTGGGCGGCACCGGCGGTCGCGCACGGTGACGCAGCGTTCCGCCGGGACCGACACACAGTCGCGCCAACCACTCACCCGGAGGCGGCACTTCCTGCACTATGGGGGTGACGACGCCGATCGGAAGTGGTGACCGCCATGGCAGCGGAGAGCGTGCCGGTGCGCTGCCCGGCCTGCCGCCGTGACCATACGTACACGGCGCCGACCTACCCCTGCCCGTGCGGGGCGCCGCTGTGCCTGCCGGTGCTGCGCGGCGGTCCGCCGGTCGAGGTCGTGCACCGCTCCTGGGACGAGTCGTGGGTGCGGCTGCGCTGCCCCGGCTGCGGGCGCACCGACCAGTGGCCGCGGCCCGAACTGGGCTGCTCCTGCGGCGCGCTGATCCGCCTGCCGGTGGACGACGAGGCCGCCGAGGCGTCCGGTCCGCTGCACTCCCCCGGCGGCAGCGCGCCCGCCCCGGCCGGGACCGTACCGCCGCCGACGACCTCCCGGCCGCCGTTCCGTCCCGTCACCATTCGCACAGGTAGGGACGCGCTCACCGCGGCCGCCCAGTACCTGAAGTGGCTCGGCTTCGCCGATGTGCGGCTCGCGGGCGACCGCACCGCCAACGGCATCGACCTGCGCGGCCGGGGCCTGGTCGCCCAGGTCGATCCCAGCACCCAGCCGACGCCGGTGCGTGACGTCGAGTGCCTGTGGCTCAACTGCGCCAACGAGGACGCGGTCGGCGCGTTCTTCTCGCTCGCCGGTTACGCGTACGAGGCGCGGCTGCGGGCCGACCAGCTGGGCGTGCCGCTGTTCGTCATGGACCTCACGGGCACCCCGCAGCCGGTCAACCCGGCCGCCGACGCGCTCATCCAGTCCGGTCCGCCGGAGCCCGGCGGGTCCTGACCCGCGGCGGTCAGGGCGCGTCCGCGGCGGGACCGAAGTCGGCCCGCAGCTCGATCTTGCGGACCTTGCCGCTGACCGTCATCGGGAAGGCGTCCATGACGCGCAGCAGCCGCGGGACCTTGAAGCGGGCGAGCCGCCCCTCGCAGTAGGCGGCGATCTCCTCCAGCGTCGGCGGGTCGGCGGCGTCGCGCGGGATGACGCACACCGCGACCTCCTCCCCGTACGTGGCGTCGGGCACCCCCACCACCTGCACGTCGGAGACCTTGGGGTGGCCGTACAGAAATTCCTCGACCTCACGCGGATACACGTTCTCGCCGCCGCGGATGATCATGTCCTTGATACGGCCGACGACCGCGAGGTAGCCGTCGTCGCGCATCACGGCGAGGTCGCCGGTGTGCATCCAGCGGGCGGCGTCCACCGCCTCGGCGGTGCGCTGCGGCTCGTCCCAGTAGCCGAGCATCACCGAGTAGCCGCGCGTGCACAGCTCGCCCGCGGTGCCGCGCGGCAGGGTGACGCCGGAGACCGGGTCGACGACCTTGACCTCGATGTGCGGCAGCGCCCGCCCGACGGTCGCGGTGCGGTGCCCGACCGGGTCGTCCCGCCGGGTCTGGGTGGCCACCGGGGAGGTCTCGGTCATGCCGTAGCAGATCGACACCTCCGCCATGTGCATCTCGCTCATCACGCGCTTCATGACCTCGACCGGGCACGGCGACCCGGCCATGATGCCGGTACGCAGTGTGCTGAGGTCGTGGTCGGCGAAGTCCGGCAGCGCCAGCTCGGCTATGAACATCGTCGGCACCCCGTAGAGCGAGGTGCAGCGCTCCTGCGCGACCGCGCGCAGCGTGGCGGCCGGGTCGAAGGACCGGGACGGGATGACGACGCAGGCCCCGTGCGAGGTGGCGGCCAGGTTTCCCATGACCATGCCGAAGCAGTGGTAGAAGGGCACCGGCAGGCAGATGCGGTCCTGCTCGGTGTAGCCGACCGTCTCGCCCACGAAGTAGCCGTTGTTGAGGATGCTGTGGTGGGACAGCGTGGCGCCCTTGGGGAAGCCCGTGGTGCCCGAGGTGTACTGGATGTTGACCGGGTCGTCGCAGCTCAGCGTCGCCTCGGCGGCGGCCGGCAGGTTCTCGTCGACGCCGGCGCCCGCGGCCAGCAGCGCGTCCCACGACGGGTCGTCGATGTGCACCGTCTCGCGCAGGTCAGGGCAGCTGCCGTGCACCTCGGCGGCCATCGCGCGGTAGTCGGTGCCGCGGTGCTCGGCCGTGGCGACGAGCAGCGAGACCCCCGACTGCCGCAGCGCGTAGGCCAGTTCGTGCAGCCGGTAGGCGGGGTTGACGTTCACCATGATCGCGCCGAGCCGGGCGGTGGCGTACTGCACCAGCACCCACTCCGGGCAGTTCACCGCCCAGATGCCGACCCGGTCGCCCTTGCGCACCCCGCGCCCGGCGAGGCCGCGCGCCACCTCGTCGACCGCCCGGCCGAACTCCGCGTACGTCCAGCGCCGCCCGCTCGGCACATCGACCAGCGCCTCCCGGTCCGGGTGGGCCGCGATCGCGCGGTCGAGGTTGCGGCCCACGGTGTCGCCGAGCAGCGCGGTCGTCCCGGTGCCGTGCGCGTACGACGGCTCCGGCCCGCCGGGGGATCCCCCGGTACGCGAGGGCGCCCCGTGCGGCTCGTCCGGCTGCTGCGGAACGTCCACCCAGGCCTCCTCGGCTCGCTCGGCCCGCGCCCGCCGCCCGGACGGTGCGCCGGTCCCGTGAACACCGTCAAGTGTGACTCCGCCCGCCCCGCCCCGTCGAGTGGAGCGCACGGCGGGCGGCCGGCGCCGTCAGTGGAAGTCCTCCTCGCGGAATTCGGCGCTGCCGTCGTGCATCGTCGCCTCCCGCAGCTCGATCCGGCGGATCTTGCCGGACACCGTCTTCGGCAGCGGCGCGAACTCCAGCCGCCGGATCCGCTTGTACGGCGCGAGCACCGACCGGGAGTGCGCGAAGATCGCCTCCGCCGTCGCCCCGTCCGGCTCCCAGCCCTCGGCGAGCACCACGTACGCCTTGGGGATCGACAGCCGCAGCTCGTCCGGCGCAGGCACCACCGCGGCCTCCGCGACCGCCTCGTGCTCCAGCAGCGCGCTCTCCAGCTCGAACGGGCTGATCTTGTAGTCGCTGGACTTGAAGACGTCGTCGGAGCGGCCGATGTACGTGATGTAGCCGTCCGCGTCCCGGCGGCCGATGTCGCCCGTGCGGTAGTAGCCGCCGCCCATCGCCTCCGCGGTACGCCCCGGATCGCCCGCGTAGCCCGTCATCAGGCCCACCGGGCGGGCGGCCAGGTCCAGGCAGATCTCGCCCTCCTCGCCGGGCTCGCCCGTCACCGGGTCGACCAGGGCGACGGTGTAGCCGGGCGTGGGGCGGCCCATCGACCCGGCCTTGACCAGCTGCCCGGGGGTGTTGGCCACCTGCACGGCCGTCTCGGTCTGGCCGAAGCCGTCCCGGATCAGCACCCCCCACAGCCGCCGGACGTGCTCGATGACCTCGGGGTTGAGCGGCTCGCCCGCCGCGACGACCTCCCGCGGCGGGGTGGCCAGCAGGCTCAGGTCGGCCTGGATGAGCATCCGCCACACCGTGGGCGGCGCGCAGAAGCTCGTCACCCCGCAGCGCTCCATCTCGGCCATCAGCCGCGCCGGGTCGAACCGCGTGTAGTTGTGCACGAAGACCGTCGCCTCGGCGTTCCACGGCGCGAACAGGCTCGACCAGGCGTGCTTGGCCCAGCCCGGCGAGGAGATGTTCAGATGCACGTCGCCCGGCCGCAGCCCGATCCAGTACATCGTGGCCAGGTGCCCGGCCGGGTACGAGGTGTGGGTGTGCTCGACGAGCTTGGGCTGCGCGGTGGTGCCGGACGTGAAGTACAGCAGCAGCGGGTCGGTCCCGGCCGTCGGCCCGTCCGGGGTGAAGCCCGGCGGCACCGCGTACGCCTCCTCGTACGCCAGCCAGGGCCCGGAGGCGCCGCCCACCGCGATCCGGGTGTAGTCGCCCGGCACCTCGGCGAACTTCGCGGTGTCCGCGGCCCGCACCACCGCGTGCCGCACCTCGCCGCGGCCGACCCGGTCGCGCAGGTCTGCGGGCCCGAGCAGCGGCGTCGCCGGGATCATCACAGCACGCAGCTTCATCAGCGCGAGCGCGCACTCCCACTGCTCGACCTGGTTGCCGAGCATCAGCAGCACCCGGTCCCCGGCCCGCACCCCCCGCGCGCGCAGCCAGGAGGCGACCCGGTCGGAGCGGTCCGCCATCTCCCGGAAGGAGATCATCGCCTCGGCGCCGTCCTCCTCCACGATCCACAGCGCGGGCCGGTCGTTGCCCGCGGCGATCACGTCGAACCAGTCGAGTGCCCAGTTGAACTGCGGCAGTTCGGGCCACCGGAAGGCCGCGACCGCCGCCTCGTAGTCCTCACGGTGCCGCAGCAAAACGTCCCGAGCAGCCCGGAATGCCCCGGTCGCGTCCGATACGGCCATGTGTCCTCCTCATGCACGTGCTCTCGGTAGCATCGTGCGCGAGTGACGTGGGTCTCACTACCCCCGGACGGGGGTGAGGAGGTGGGGCGGTGGACGGCAGCGCCGGAGAAGCCGTGGACGTACGGGCAGCACTCCTGCGGATGCGCAGGTCAGCCATGCTGCCCGTGACTTTCGGCGGGCTGGTGTCGCAGCCCGGCGCGGCGTACTTCCGGATCACCGAGCTGTCCGGCGCCGACACCGAGTCGCTGCGCGGCCTCCAGGTGCGCACCGGCAACGGCCTCGGCGGCAAGACGCTCGCCCTGCGCCGCCCCTACGCCGTCACCGACTACGGCTCCGCGCGCACCATCAGCCACGAGTACGACGCCGCCGTCGCGGGCGAGGGCCTGCGCTCGGTGCTCGCCGTGCCGATCGTCGTCCACCGCCAGGTCCGCGGAGTGCTCTACGGGGCGCTGCGGGAAGCCTGCATGATCGGCGACCGCCCGCTCGCCGCCGCGATGGACGCCGCGCGCGACCTGGAGCAGGCGATCGTCGTACGGGACGAGGTGCGGCGGCTGCTCACCTCCTGCCAGCAGCCGGTCGTCACGGCCAACCCCCGCGCCTGGGAGGAGGTCCGCGACGCGCACCGCGAACTGCGCGGGCTCGCCGCCCGCATCGGCGACCCGCACCTGCGGCGGGAGCTGCTGACCGCGTGCGCGCGGCTGGCGTCCGCGGCGGTGCCGGCGGCTCCCGCGCGGCGGACGCCGGTCGCGCAGCTCACCGCGCGCGAGCTGGACGTGCTCGCGGCGATCGCCTCCGGCGCGACCAACGCGGGGGCCGCGGCGCGGCTGCGGCTCCAGCCCGAGACGGTCAAGTCGTACCTGCGGTCGGCCATGCGCAAGCTGGGTGCTCACACCCGCCTTGAGGCGGTCACCTCGGCCCGCCGCTCGGGCCTTCTGCCCTAGCCCTGCGGGCTGCCACCTGCACCCGTATGCCGCGGGCCCGCTTCCAGCCCCGCGGGCTGCCGCTTTCCGCCGTCCCGGGACCGTCCCTTTCGTCGTGGCTGGTCGCGCAGTTCTCCCCCAGGCTCCGCCCGGGAGGTGCCCCCACGCGCCCCTGATGGTTGCCCTGCCCGGCGGACGCGAGCCCCTGCGGAAGGTCGCGCGGCCCGCCGGAAGGGGCAGCCCGTTGCGGAAAACGGGGCGCGCGCCGTGCGGGGCTGAAGGTAGCGTGCGAGGCGTGAGCCTTGAGCGGATTGGCGGCTTCGCCGCGATGTCGGTCGTGCTGGTCCTGATCCCGGGACCGAGCGTCCTGTTCGTGCTCGGACGAGCACTCGCGCACGGGCGCCGCACGGCCCTCGGCAGCGTGCTGGGCAACGCCATCGGCGCCTACGTGCTGAGCGCCACCGTCGCGATCGGCCTCGGCGAGCTCGTCTCCCGCTCGGTCGCGCTGTTCGCGGCGCTCAAGCTGGCCGGTGCGGCCTACCTCGTCTTCCTCGGTGTGAAGGCCTTCCGGCAGCGCCGGGTGCTGGCCGGGACGATGAGCGGGGAGGAGCCCGCGGAGGGGGCCCCGGCGGCGCGCCGCAGTGATGTGCGTACGCTGTGGGAAGGCTTTGTCGTGGGTGCCACGAACCCCAAGACGATGGTGTTCTTCGCCGCCGTCCTGCCGCAGTTCGTGGACCGCGGCGCGGGCCGCGTGCACGAGCAGATGCTGCTGCTCGGTCTCGTGTTCACGGTGATCGCGCTGCTCTTCGACAGCATGTGGGCGCTGACCGCGTCGGCCGCGCGGACCTGGTTCGCCTCGTCCCCGCGGCGGCTCGCGGCGGTGGGCGGGACGGGCGGTCTGGCGATGATCGGCCTGGGCGTGGCGGTCGCCGTGACGGGGCGCGCCGACTCGTAGGGCCTGGTCGCACGGCATGTGATCAGGGGCACACACCGGGCGTCAGCGAAACGTTTGCGTTTCGATAAGGGCCGACGTAACGTCGTTCGAGTACGAAACCGTTTCGTTCTTCCTGCGGTACTGCCGTACAGCCCTACGTCCCAGCCCGGGAGCTCCGCCTGATGTCATCCCAGTCCGCGGCCGACGTCCCCGTCGACCGGCTCACGAAGTCCGCGCCGGGCACCTCCGGCGGCGCGCCCGCACCCACCGAGCGGGCCAACCACCGCTGGTGGGTCCTGGCGGTCATCGCCATAGCCCAGCTCATGGTCGTGCTCGACGCCACCGTCGTGACGATCGCCCTGCCCTCCGCGCAGGAGGCGCTGAAGTTCTCCGACGGCAACCGGCAGTGGATCGTCACCGCCTACTCGCTGTCCTTCGGCTCGCTGCTGCTCGTCGGCGGCCGGCTCGCGGACCTCATCGGCCGCAGAATCGTCTTCCTCGTCGGCGTGGTCGGCTTCGCGGGCGCCTCCGCGCTCGCCGGTGCCGCCCAGAACTTCGAGGTGCTGGTCACCGGCCGCGCCCTCCAGGGCCTGTTCGGCGCCCTGCTCGCCCCGGCGGCGCTCTCGCTGCTCAACACGACCTTCACCGATGTGAAGGAGCGCGCGAAGGCGTTCGGCATCTACGGTGCCATCGCGGGCGCCGGCGGCGGTGTCGGCCTGCTGCTCGGCGGTGTGCTGACCAAGAACCTCAACTGGCGCTGGACGCTCTACGTCAACCTGATCTTCGCGGTGGTCGCGTTCATCGGCGGCATGATGCTGCTGCGCAAGGGCGCCCCCGCCGACCGGCAGCGGCTGGACATCCCCGGCACCCTGCTGGTCACCGTCGGCCTCTTCGGCATCGTCTACGGCTTCTCCAACGCCGAGACCCACGACTGGAGCTCCCCGCTGACCTGGGGCTTCCTGGCAGGTGGCGCGCTGCTGGTGGCCCTGTTCAGCTGGTGGCAGACCCGGATCGCGCACCCGCTGCTGCCCATGCGCGTCCTGCTGGACCGCAACCGCGGCGCCTCCTTCACGGTGCTGGCCATCTCCGGCGCGGGCATGTTCGGCGTCTTCCTCTTCCTGACGTACTACCTCCAGCTGACCCTGCAGTACGACGCGGTCAAGACCGGTCTGGCGTTCCTGCCGATGATCGGCGCCCTGATGGTCGCGGCTCAGCTCACCACGAACACGCTGCTGCCGAAGTTCGGCCCGCGGTGGATCGTCACGAGCGGCATGGTGCTCGCTGCCGGCGGTATGGCCTGGATGACGAACCTGGGCCTGACCAGCGGCTACGCCGCGAACGTGCTGCCGCCGCTGCTGGTGACCGGCTTCGGTATCGGCCTGGTGATGCCCGCCGCGATGAGCGTGGCCACCGAGCGGATCGCCGAGCAGGACGCGGGTGTGGCCTCCGCGGCCGTCAACACCATGCAGCAGGTGGGCGGTTCGATCGGCACCGCGCTGCTGAACACGCTGGCGGCCAGCGCGCTGTCCTCGTACCTGGCCGGCCACACCGGCCCGATGGCCAAGGCGAACGCGGCGCTGCACAGCTACTCCACCGCCTACTGGTGGTCGGCGGGCTTCTTCCTGGTCGGCGGTGTCCTCGCGGCGTTCATGTACCGCAGCGGGCGCACCCAGCCGGCCGACGGCGAGGCGGTCAAGGCCGTCCACATGTGAGCCACCGGGGCGCGGACCGCGCCCCGGGCTCCCCGAAGCACCCGGTGCCGACTGAGCGGACGGCACCGGGCCGGGGGCCGGCAGCCGGGTCATCGTGGGGACGGGACACCCGGCATCACCGGCCCCCCAACACACCACCGCCCCGCCGGTCGCGTCCCCCGCGCACCGGCGGGGCGGTCTCGCGTCCGCGGCCGCGGGTCACCCGGACGGCCGTCGCGCCGCGGGGGCGCGGCAGGGGCCGCGGCTACCGTGGAGGCCATGGAAGCCAGCGTGCGGCCGCTGTACGTCCCGGTACGGTCCGGGCCCGCCGGGCTCGTCGTCCGGCTGTGGCGCACCCCCTCGGGGGGCCGGACGGCGGTGGGCTTCACCTCCGACCGGCGGCTGCGGGCGGCGCTCGGCCCCTGCCAGCCGTGGATCCGGCTCTCCCCGAGCGCGCTGCGCCGCCTGTCGGAGCCGCTGGGCGCGACGTCCCTCACGGTGGACCCGCTGCTCTTCTCGCGCCCGGCGGGCACGTCCCGGACGGCCTGACACGTTACCCGGGCTGGACGTCCCCGGAGGTCGTCGCGGGGACCTCGCGGCGGGCGGGCAGGTCGCCCGGGGGGATGCCGGGGTGGTGCTGGGCCGCGGACAGCCGCGGGCCCGCCGCCGGGGGGCCGTCGCCGAGGGCGAGCCGGGAGACGATGCGGTAGCGGTCGCCGCGGTAGACGGAGTGCACGTACTCCACCGGCCGCCCGTCCGCGTCCTTGGTGAGCCGCTCGAAGAGCAGCGCGGGCGACAGCACCGGCACCCCGATGAGCCGCGCCTCCTCCTCGTTGGTGACGGTGGGCTCGATGGACTGCACGGCCTCGTGCACCCGCACCCCGTGCCGCTCCCGCAGGAAGTCGTAGAAGTCGCCGGACTCCATGTCGCCGGGCACGAGTCCGGGCACGATCGCGGCGGGCACGTGCAGATATTCGATGGCCATGGGCTCGTCGTCGACGAGCCGCAGCCGCGCGATGTACGTGATCTCGGCCGCCGGTGAGATGTGCAGCCGGCGGCCGACGCGCGCACCGGCCTGCACGGTGGTGAACTCCAGGACGCGGCTGGCCCAGGTGCCCGACGCCTGCGGCAGGCGGTAGGCGTCGCGGGCCGGGGCGAGTTCCTGGGTGATCTTGGCGCGGGCGACGAACATCCCGCGGCCGTGCTCGCGCACCAGCAGCCCGGTGGTGACCAGTTCGTCGACGGCGGAGCGCAACGTCGGCCGGGAGACGCCCAGTTGCTCGCACAGCGTGCGTTCGGAGGGAATGGGGTCGCCGGGGGCGCAGGACTCCACGAGTTCCATCAGGTAGTCGCGGACCCGCTCGCGTTTCACCGCGGAGCGCGACGGCTCGCTGACCATGACGTGTGTCCCTTCCCGTCGGCACCCCGGCGGTGGCTTGTCCACCCTCGTCCGCCGAGGTTATCCAGATGTTGACCAGCGCGCCAGCCGCTGTGAGCAGCCGCAGCGCATGACACGACCGTATACGACCCGATTTTCGGGTCGTGCGCAGGGCCTTGACGTGACCAGTGGTCTATGCCACCTTCGGCGCACAGCTCTAGACCACTTGTAAGTGGTAAACACCAGCCCGCGCTTCCGAGGTGACATCCCCCGTGAGAACCCCTGTGCGATCCAGACTTCTCCCCGCCGCCGCGCTCGCCCTCGCGGCCGCCCTGAGCCTGACCGCCTGCGGCGGCTCGTCCTCCGACTCCTCCGACAAGTCCCCGGGCTCCGCAGGGGGTTCGGGCTCCCCGGCGAAGCTCACCGTGTGGTTCATGCAGGACAGCATGTCGGACGCGGTGGTCAGCCGGTTCAAGACCAGCTACGAGGCCGCGCACAAGGGCGTCACCCTGGACATCCAGATCCAGCAGTGGGACGGCATCGGCCAGAAGATCATCAGCGCCCTGGCCAGCAAGGACGCCCCTGACGTCATCGAGGTCGGCAACACCCAGGTCGCCCAGTACGCCGCCAGCGGCGGTGTCACGGACCTGACCGACAAGGTCACCGACCTCCAGGGCTCCGACTGGATCCCCGGCCTCGCCGACCCCGGCAAGATCGACGGCAAGCAGTACGGCGTCCCCTGGTACGCCGCCAACCGCGTGGTGATCTACAACAAGGAACTCTTCGCCAAGGCCGGGATCACGGCGCCGCCCAAGACCCGCGAGGAGTGGATCCAGGACACCACCAAGCTCAACTCCGGCGGCAACGACGGCATCTACCTGCCCGGCCAGACCTGGTACGCGCTCGCTGGCTTCGTCTGGGACGAGGGCGGCGACCTGGCCGTCAAGGACGGCGACAGCTGGAAGGGCGCGCTGGACACCCCGCAGGCGCAGGCCGGGATGGCCTTCTACAAGCAGCTCCAGGCGCTCGGCAAGGGCCCCAAGGACTCCGACGAGGCCAAGCCGCTGCAGGCCGACGTCTTCGCCAAGGGCAAGACCGCGCAGATCATCTCGGTGCCCGGCGGCGCCGCGGTCATCGAGCAGGCCAACCCGGCGATGAAGGACAAGATCGGCTTCTTCACGATCCCCGGCAAGACCGCCGACAAGCCCGGCGCGGTCTTCACCGGCGGCTCCGACCTGGTGATCCCGGCGGCCTCCCGGCACCAGGACCAGGCCTACCAGGTGGTCAAGGCGCTCGCGGGCACGGACTTCCAGACCGACATGGCCAAGGCGATGAGCTACGTGCCCAACCGCACCTCGCTCGGCTCGGTGCTGGCCGGCAACCCGGGCGCGTCGGTGATGGCGGCCGGTGCGGTGAACGGCCACGCCACCCCCAACTCCCCCAACTGGGCGGCGGTCGAGGCGAACAACCCGATCAAGCAGTACATGACGCAGGTGCTCACCGGAGCCGACCCGGCGGCCGCCGCGAAGACCGCCGACGACGCGATCGACAAGGCCCTCGCCTCCGCGTCCTGACCGCTGCCCCCGCAGGTCCGGGCCCGCGCGCCCGGACCCCCGGCCCCGCCCCGCCGACACCCCGAGGAGTCCCCGTGCCCACCGCCCGCTCCGCCGCCGCGCCCCGGCCGGCCGTCATGGATCCGCCGCAGCCGGCGCCGCCGCGGGCCCGCGCGGGCCGCCGGCGGGGCCGGGCGCTCGCCGCCCTGTGGCCGTACCTGCTGATCGCCCCGACCGTGGTGGGAGCGGCGTTCCTGCTGGCCTATCCGCTGGTCAGGAACATCGTGATGTCCTTCCAGCACTTCGGCCTCGGGGAGCTGATCCGCGGCGGGGCGACCTGGGCGGGCTTCGCCAACTACCGGGCGGTGCTGGACGATCCGGAGTTCTGGACGGTCGTGCGGCGCACGGTGTGGTGGACCGCGCTGAACGTCGTGCTGATCATGGTGCTGGGCACGCTGGTGGCGCTCATGCTGGTCCGGCTCGGCAAGCGGATGCG
>NZ_JBSGHL010000049.1:0-65837 GCF_053604375.1 Streptomyces sp. NPDC004031
GCGGCAAGGACTTCACCACGGTCACCTCGTACGACGACGAGACGACCGAGATGACGTACACGTGCACCGTGGAATCACGGGCCCGCCACCGGGCGGCCGCCGTCGCGCAGTGTCAGTGCCGCTGGTGGGGCATCTCCTGGGTCGCGCCGGGCACCTGCGGCATGGGCTGGGTCGCGGCCTCGGCCTGCGCGTTGACGTTGGCGAGCCGGGCCTCCTCGTGGAACTCCGGGTCCGACGGCGCCGGCTTGGCACCATGGCGGAAGACTCCGGTGAGGTCGCTGAAGGTCTTCCGGCGCCACCGCGTGATGGCGTCGAAGGTCACCGCGCCCTTGCCCGACAGGCCGCCCGCCGCGGTGACCGACTCGATGAGCCGCAGCGGCGAGGTGTGGTCGGAGATCTCGGAGAAGACGTGGCCGCCGACCGTCCACGGGGACACCACGAGGCACGGCACGCGGAACCCCGCGCCGACCGGCAGACCGCCGCCCGGGGTGCCCTTGGGCGACGGGAGGCTCACGTACTCCTCGGGGTACGCCTTGCGGTCCGGGACCGGCGGCGGGACGTGGTCGAAGAAGCCGTCGTTCTCGTCGTAGTTGATGACGAAGACGGTCGAGTTCCACAGCTCCTCGTTCGCCGCGAGGGCCTCCAGCTTGGAGGCGAGGAAGTACGCGCCCGCGGCGGGGGTGTTCGGCGGGTGCTCGTCGGAGGCGTAGGGGCCGTCCGGGAAGAGCCACGTCACGTCGGCGAGGGTGCCGTTGGCGCAGTCCTCCTCGAAGCCGAGGTAGGGCGTGCTCGCCATGGTCGGGTTGAGCGGGTCGCCCACGCCGCCGGGCGTGCCGTCGCCGAACAGGGTGCCGTTGAGCCGTATCCGATTGTACAGCTCGGCCGGGACGAGGCCCGGCTCCTTGAAGTTGGCCCACCAGCTGAAGTAGTTGTAGCTGCCGGAGCTGGTGTACGTCTTGACGGTGTACCCGGCGTCGAAGAGCACCTCGGCCGCCGACTTCCAGGCCAGCGTGTTGGGCTGCACCGTCTCCAGGATCGGGCCGCCCTGCTTGCCCTGCGGGTCGTTGGTGCCCGACATCCACACCGCCCGGTTGGGGTAGGTGGGGCCGAGCACCGAGCAGAAGTAGTGGTCGAGCAGGGTGAAGTTCTCGGCGAGCGCCCAGTGGAAGGGGATGTCCTCCTTCTTCAGGTAGCCCATCGTGTAGGAGCCCTTCACGTCGCCGTCCGAGGCGAGGTGGGAGACCAGCCAGCCGTCCATCGCGCCCTCGTTCCAGGCGGCGTGCTGGTCGCGCCAGTCGTGCGAGAGGGACGGCACGGCGGCCGCGCCGGTCTTGACGGTGTCCATGTGGAAGGGCTCCAGCCACCCGTCGGGGTTGGCCGGGTCGGGCTGCTTGAAGACGGAGTTGCCGTTCGGCAGCTTCATCGCCTTCTTGTCGCTGAAGCCGCGGGCGCCGGGGAAGGTGCCGAAGTAGTGGTCGAACGACCGGTTCTCCTGCATGACGTACACGACGTGTTTGATCTGCGAGAGGTCGAAGCTGCGCCGGTCGGCGGACGCGGCGCGGGCCAGCTGGGCGGGCAGCACGCCGGACATCCCGGCGGCGGCGGCGATCGAGGCCGCCCCGGCGATGAAGGCGCGCCGCGAGGTGCCGCGGCTGCTCGGGTCGGTGCTGTTGTCGGACATGCGGGTGTCTTTCCTCGTCACGGAGTCGGGGTCGGGTCGGTCCGGGGGCCGGGAGCCGGGGATGCTTCCCGGCCGCCTCAGCGGGCGACGCCCAGGACCTCGGCGATGGCGCTGTTGGTGGTGTCGGCGATGTACAGGACGCCGGTCGACCGGTCGACCGCGACGGCGTACGGGGTGTTGAGGTGCGAGGCGGCCGGGGCCTGGCCGCTGCTCTCGCCGCCCGCGGCGGGCGCCGCGGCGTTGACGACGGTGGTGATGATGCCGTCGGGGGTGACCTCGCGGATCGCGTTGTTGAAGGTGTCGGCGATGAAGAGGTCGCCCGCGCTGTCGACGGCCACGCCCTGCGGGACGTTGAGCTGGGCCTTGACGGCGGGGCCGCCGTCGCCGGACCAGCCGCCGCGGCCGTCGTTCTCGGCCTTGTCCTTGGCGTAGTTGCCCGCGACCGTCGTGATGGTGCCGCGCTTGGCGTCGACCTTGCGGACGACGTTGTTGGACGCGTCGGCGATGTAGACGTCGCCGTGGCCGTCGACGGCCACGCCGGTGGGCATGCTCAGCTTCGCCTTGTGGGCGGCGCCGCCGTCACCGGCGTACCCGGCCTTGCCGCTGCCGGCGAAGGCGGTGATCTTCCCGTTCGGCAGGAGCTTCAGGACGCGGTTGTCGAAGGTGTCGGCGATGTAGACGCTGCCGTCCGCGCCGACCGCTACCGCCTGGGGGTGGTTGAGCGAGGTGCGGGTGGCGGCCCGCTGCTCCTGGCCGGAGAGGTCGGAGCCGGCGCCGCCGGCCTTCCCGGTGCCCGCGACGCGGTGGATGACCCCGTCGGGGGTGATCTCGCGGATCACGTTGTCGGCGCTGTCGGCGATGTACAGGTCGCCCTTGGCGTCCACGGCGGTGCCGCCGGGCTGGTAGAGCGTGGCGGCGGTGGCCGGACCGCCGTCGCCGGCCAGGCCGGAGCCCTCCAGCGAGCCCGCGACGACCGTGCTCCGGCCGTTCGACAGGGCGGCGATGACGTTGTCACCGGTGTTGGAGGCGTAGACGACGCCCTTGTCCGCGGAGACCCCGGCTGGGCGGTAGAGGCCGCCGGCGGGCGGCAGCGGCAGGCCCGTGGTCGGGTCGATGCGGACCTCGCCGCCGCCCGTGGCGTCGTAGGGCAGGGTCTGCAGGATCGGGCCGGTCGGCTTGGTGCTGTCGCCGATGACCAGGCTGAGGTCGTCCGCCTCGCCGTTGTTGTCGGCGCCGGTGTTCACCGCGGTCATGGTGATCTTCACGATCACCTTGGCGGCACCGGTGGGGACGGTCCCGTACCAGGCCTGCGGAACAAGGCTGGAGACTGCGGCCCGCTGGTTGGCCTTGACCGGGCCGATGCTCGCGACGGTGAGCGTCTTGCCGCCGCCGTCCTGGAAGTCGGCGGTCACCACGGCGTTGTCGTTCTGCGTGGCGTAGCCGCCGAGCAGGCCGGAGAGCTTGAAGGACCTGCCCTCGACGTCACCGAGCGGGCCGAGGTCGATCGGCTGGGTCTGGGTGGTGGCGACACCCGCGATCGCGTTCTGCGGGTCGTGGCCGCCCCAGAAGACGCGGGTGCTGGTGCGGGCGGGCGGGTAGCTGGACGGGGCCTGCGCGTAGGACTCGGCGACGGCCCGGGGCGCGGGCAGCGGGGAGGCGCTGGCCCAGCAGTCCGGTACGGCCACCGACGCGTCACCGGGGGCGCCGAACCACACGTCGGAGGTGTAGTTCTCCGCGCCCGGGTTGGACACCAGGTTCTGGTCCAGGGCCGGAACCGCCGGGTCGGGGCAGTTCGGGACGCCGCCGTGGGTGCCGGTGGTGAGGTCGTAGTTCTGCGCGTGGGTGCCGGACGCGGTGGGGTCGATGACGAAGCCGAGGTCGTCGGCGATGCCGTTGCTGTCGTTGCCGGACGAGATCGCCGTCGCGGAGATCGTGACGACGACCTTGACGGTGCCCTGGGGCAGGGTGCCGAGCGTCTGGGTGGGCAGCATGCCGCTGTCGGCCGGGGTGCCGCCCTTCGCCGCGAGGTAGTCGGCGGCCGCGACCCGCTCGGTCTCGGTGATCGGCCCGATCTGCGCCTGGGCCAAGGTGGTGCCCGCCGCGTCCTGGAAGGCGGCCTGGACCTGGGCGAAGTCGCCCTGCGTCGAGTAGCCGCCGAGCTGGCCGGAGAGCGCGAAGGGGTGGCCGCCGGCGTCCAGGCCGCTGACGTCGATGGTCTGGCTGGCCGTGGTCGTCACGCCCTGGACGTCGTTGCGGAAGCCCGGGGCCGGGGTGAAGCCGGGGTTCGCGGCCGGGGTCGCGCTGGAGTTGTTCCCGCCGAAGAAGTACCGGGAGCCCTCCAGGCCCGGGTACGGGCCCTTCTGCGTCCTGGACTCCACGACCGCGTCGGGCGCCGGCAGGTCGCCGTGGCTGATCCAGCACGCCGGCACGTCGAGGGTCGCGTTCGCCTGGCCGGGGTTGGTGACGCCGCCGCCGGTGCCGTACGGGTAGGCGACCGTGTCGTGGTCCTCCGCGCCCGGGTTGGAGATCAGGTTCTTGCCCGCGCCGATCGCGGCGGGGTGCGGGCAGGTGGCCGTCCGGTCGTAGTCCTGACCGGCCGGTGCGACCGCTTTGTCACCGACGACGAGGCTGAGGTTGTCGGCGTTGGCGTCGTTGTGCCCGGCGCCGCCCATGGTGAAGGTCAAGGTGACGACGACCCGGGTCGCGCCGTCGGGCACGGTCCCGTAGTGGCTGCGCGGCAGCATGCTGGAGGTGTCGCCGCGGTCGGCCGCCATCACCGGGCCCAGCGTGGTGACCGCGGGGCGGGAGGTGCCGTCGTCGACCGGGTTGCCCTCGGAGTCCTCCCAGGTCGCGCTGACGGAGGTGGCGTCGTCCTGGTTGGCGTAACCGCCCAGGCTCGCTTCGAGCGCGAAGTGCTTGCCGGCGACGTCACCGAGCGGGGCGAGGTCGATCGTCTGGGTCGCGGTGGTGACCGTCCCGGCGGGCGCCTTGTCGTTGGCGCTCTTGCCGCCGTAGAAGTTCTGGGCGCCGGCCTTGCCGGGGTAGGAGGCGGCGGCGACGCTGGCGATCTCGTTCGCCGCGTCGGTGCCGGCGATGGTGGAGGTGAGCGACCAGCAGTCGGGCAGGAGTACCGCGTCGGGGTCCGTGACCCCGCTGCCGGCGGTGGTGCCCGCGCCGCCCGGCAGCGCCCCGCGCGTGGTCGCGTACTCCGCGCCCGGGTTGGAGATCAGGTTGGCGTCCAGCGCGACGTTCGCGAGCCCCGTGGTCGCGGAGCAGTACGCGCCGCCCGTGAGGTCGTACGCCTGCGGCGCCGCCGTGAACGGGATCGCCCCCGTCGCGGCGCCTGCCGACGGCAGCCCGACGATCGCGAGCCCCGCGGCGACCACCGCGACGGCGGCCTTCCGCTGCGCCCGTCCGCCCCACCGGCGTCCGCGCCATCTGACCAGCCCGTTCAACGCCACCGTGCCGCCTTCCGCTCGCAAGAGTGCTCCACCGGTGAACCGGCAAACGGCGAGCAGCACCGGAGGTCCCGGGTGCGCTCGCCTGTGCGTACGTTCGGCGTCCCGGGTGAACGAGCGTCAAACACCTGCCGATCAGCGTGTGTTGGATCAGCGAACGGTTCCGCCGGGGGAACGCCGCGCCGGCCGTGTGACCACGGACGACGTACGAACGCGGCCGGATCCGCCGCCGTCCGCCGGCGACAGCGGATGATCATGCGGTGACCGCGGGCCACAGCGTAGACCGGGCCCGCGGCGGCGGCACCGTCCCGAACCGCGCGCCGCGCCGCGAGATCACGCGGTTCGCCCAGCCCCTTGGATACCGGGTTGCGGCCCCGGCGCCGCCTCTGCTGGCATCCGCGCATGCGCATCACCTCGGAAACGGTGGAAGGCGGCGTCCGCGAACAGCTCTTCGCCGTCGGGGAGATCCCCGGGGCGCTGTGGACGCCCGTCACGGGCGCCGGCGACCGGCCGCAACACCCCGAGGTCGAGCGGCTGGTCGCGATCATCCAGGGACGGGAGGCGGCCGGCGAGCCCGTCGGCCCGGAGTGGCGCGCCCTTCGAAATCGACAGCTGCGTCCGCTTCTTCGCCCGCCACCTCGGCCCCGCGCCCGGCCCTTCCGGGGACGCCTTCTGACCCGCCTCCGGAAGGGGCGGGACGGCGACCGCCCGGCGGCGGGCCCTCCTCGCGCCGATCGGCGGCTTGTAGGCTGATCCGCATGACGGACCCCCGGGCCGGACGCCGGTGCCACAATCCTCTCAACGCCCTGCACTCCGCGGTGTACTTCTCGCCGGAGTTCGACGCGGAGATGGAGGCCCTCGGGCTCGCCAGGGCGCCCGGGGCCTACTTCAGCGCCGCGGGGTACTTCGGTGCCCGGTCCGCGGCGATGGGCGCCGTCGGGCCCGGTACGGTGACGGCGACCTTCTTCAACTTCAGCCATGCGCTGATCGCCCGGCACGTACCCGCGGTCTGGGATGTCGCCACGCCCGAGCAGCTGCTCGCGGCCCGGCTGCGGGCCGCCGACAGGCTGCTGCGGCGGCTGCTGGGCGACGCGGTGGTGGAATCCGCGGTGACGGCCGAGGCGGCCGAGCTGGCCCGGCGGGCCGCGGCGGGCTGCGAGCGGGCGGGCCGTCCGCTGGGCGCCGCGGAGGCGGACCGGCCCGCGGCGACACAGCCGCACCTGGCGCTGTGGCAGGCGGCGACGGTCCTGCGCGAGTACCGCGGGGACGGCCATATCGCCCTGCTCACCCGCGCGGGCCTGGACGGGCTGGAGGCGCTGGTCTCCCACACCGCCTCCGGGCGCGGCTTCACCCCGGTCTTCGCGCGGGCGACCCGCGGCTGGAGCGAGCAGGAGTGGGCGGCGGCCGAGGACCGGCTGCGGGACAGGGGCCTGCTGGACGCGGACGGTGATCCGACCGAGGCCGGGACGGCGCTGCGCGCGGACCTGGAGCGCGAGACGGACCGGCTGGCCGCCGCGCCCTACGACCGCCTGGGGGCGGACGGGGTCGCCCGCCTCACCGACCTCGCGGGCGGGCTGGCCGCGACGGCGCTGGGCAACGGGGCGTTCCCGGACGGGATCTTCGGCAGGGGCTGAACGGCGCGCGGGTACCGGCGCCGGGTGAGCGCGGCGGACCCTGCCGCCCACGCCCTGCGGCCAACCGGGCTATGTGCGGTGCATTCGTTTTCGAAAGTCACCTGTTGCCCGACTTCGTACCGTAATACTCCTCCTGTCTTTCTCATCTGCACGACGGAGCAGGAGGCACACCGCGTGAAGACCCTCAGGAATCTGGCGGCGGGGGCGGGCGCCCTGGCGGTGACCGCCGGGGTGGCGTTCGGGACGCAGGGGGCGGCCGCGGCCGACCACCCCGCGGGCCCGGCGCCGAAGGCGATCGTGGCCCAGCAGTTCACGCTGCGGCTGGCCGCGAACCCCGGCGAGGTCGCGAACGTCCGCGGGGCGGGCAGCTCGGACGGCGTGCCGGTCATCCAGTACCCGCTGACCAACGGGGCGAACGAGCGCTGGCAGCTGGACGCCGCCGGGGGCGGCTTCTACACGATCAGGTCCGTCAGCAGCGGCAAGTGCGTCAACGTCACCGGGGGCGGCACCGCCAACGGCACCGAGGTCATCCAGTACACGTGCGGAACCGCCCCCAACGAACTGTGGCGGTTCGTGCCCGCGGGCATCGGCTACCAGATCGTCGACAAGTCGGCCAACAAGTGCCTGAACGTCGCCGGCGGCCTCGGGATCGGCCACCTGCTGATCCAGTACGACTGCACGGTCCCGGGCTCGCCCAACGACGTCTGGCTGCCCGTCTGGGAGCCCAACGAACGCTGACCGGCCGCCGGGCCCCCGCCGGGGCCCGGCCGCGTACCCGCTCAGCCCCTCGGTTCGAGGGTCCACCGGCCGCCGCACCGGAACTGCACATAGCCGCTCGGCAGCCGCTGGAGTCCGGCGGAGGTGCTGATCCGGCGCACCGGTTCCAGCCGGTCGTCCAGCTCCCACAGCACCGGCAGGTCGAGCGTGCCGCCCGGCTCGTAGGCGACCATCACCTCGGCGGCGGGCCCGGTGTTGCGGACGACCGCGTAGCCCTGGCCCTCGGCGCCCTTGCCGATCTCCGGCACAGTGGCCAGGGAGGCCGTCTCCAGCCGCCACCCGGTACGGTCGCCCGCGCTGACCTGGACGTAGCAGTGGCCCGCCGCCGACACCCACAGCGGGCCGGTCACCGGGCGCCGCCGGCCCGCGGTGTCGGCGGAGATCGCCGAGCGGCCGCCGGCCTGGAAGGTGCGGGTGAGCAGGTTGCCGTCGTCACGCGTGGTGCGCCGCAGCCCGAGCAGCGCGGGTGGGCCGTCGTACCGCAGGACGGTGCTGCCGGTGCCCTCCACGGGGCCGGTGAGCGCCGGGACCTGTTCGGCCGGCAGCAGCCGCAGGCTCCACCCGCGCACGCCGTCCAGCCGCAGCCGCACCTCGCTCTCGCCCTTGCGGAAGAGCAGGGTACGGCCGTGGTCGCCGTGCTGGGAGCCGCTGAGGAAGTCCTCCTCGTCGTCGTACTCGTCGAGCAGCTTCACCTGGTGGCCGAAGACCGTGTCCTCGCTGGTGACCGCGTACTCCAGCAGCGCGGGCCGCCCCGGGGAGGGGTTGGCCAGGGTCACGGTCCCGGCGCCGCGTCCGGTCCAAAGGCCGGCGCTCTGCCGCGCGGGCCCGTCGTGGCCGGGCAGCGGCCGGGCGGCGAGCTGCCAGGGGCCGTCGGCCTCGACCACGAGCAGCAGCGGGCCGTCGGTCAGCGGCGCGGTCTGCCGCAGCCGGCCGGTGTCGTTGACCAGCAGGTCGTAGGCGTCCGGGTCGTCGAGCGACGAGGCCTCGTGGGAGGTCACCCCGAAGTAGCCCTCGCCGTCCTCGTCGCCCGCGTACTCCACGTCGAGATCGGCGGCGCCGCCCTCGTACACCACGACCTCGGGGCCGTTGCCGTGCAACGGGGCGGCGCCGAGGCGGCGCGCGGCCGACAGCGGCTGCACGAGCACCGTCCAGCCGTTGTCGCTCTCCACGCGCAGCCGCAGCGGGCGGTCCTGCGGGACGCGGACCAGGGCGCGGCCGCGGAAGTCGCGCGCGGTGGTGTTGAAGAGCAGATCGCCGTTCTGGTTGCGCCGGTCGAGGGTGTGGGCGCCGAAGTAGCCCTCGCCCTCGTGCCAGGCCTCGACGATCACCGGCCCCGCGGGCAGGGGGACGTCCACCGAGACCACACCGTTGCCGCGCCCGCGCCGGACGTAGGGCTCGAACCCGGGCCCGAAGGAGTACGGGAGGGCGTCCCGCACGGCGGCGGCGGGCGCGGGGGAAGAGGCGGGCGCGGGAGCGTCCTCGGGTGCGTCGACGGCGATGCCGAAGTCCGTGGCCAGCCCGGCGAGTCCGGACGCGTACCCCTGCCCGATCGCCCGGAACTTCCACTGCCCGCCGCGCCGGTAGAACTCGCCGAGCACGAACGCCGTCTCGCTCGACGCGTCGCCGACCTCGTAGTGGGCGACGACGGCGCCGTCCGCCGCCAGCGCCTGCACGTACAGCCCGGGGACCTGCCCGAACACCCCGCCGTCGCACGAGCCCGCTATCAGCACCCGCTGCACACCGGGTTCGACGCGCGGCAGGTCCACCTCCAGCCACTCGGCGAGGATGCCGCCGCCCTCGGCCGTTCCGGCGTGCCGTACCGCCCCCGAGGGATGCGCGGGCTGGTTGTAGAAGACGAGGTCCGCGTCGCCCCGGACCTTGCCGTCCGCGCCGAGCAGCAGCGCGGAGGCGTCCACCACCGGGGCGCCCGCGACCTGCCGCCGGCACACGGCGACCCGCAGAGCGGCTTCCGGGACGGGGGTGTTGGCGCCCTTGCTGAGGTGTGTCATGGCGATCATGGTGACACCCCCGCCCGCCGGCTCCTCGCGCAGGGGGCACGGCGACCTGCCGTTTCCCGCCGGGCGACCGCGGCGGCCCGCTCGACTCCCCAGGCGCGTCGGGCGGTATCCGGGGAAGACGCAGAGCACGGAGGTGATGCGGATGGACGGCAGGGAGCGTCTGCTGCTCTGGCTGGCGGCAGTCCTCGCCGTGGTCTGCCTGGTGATCGCGCTGAGGCTGCTGATCAGGCTGATCCGGACGTGGCGGCTGCTGAAGGCCTCGGGGGTGCCCCTACCCCACAAGGCGATGTTCTGGGCGTCGGTGGCCTATCTCGTCTGCCCGGTGGACCTGCTGCCCGACCCGGTCTACCTCGACGACATCGGTGTCCTGCTGCTGGCCCTGCGCTCCCTGAACGCGGCCGCGCGCCGCTACGGGGTACGGCCCGCGCGCGACGGCGGGTCAAGCGCCCCGCAGGGCAAGGACGGGTGAGGGCGGTGGTCCCCGGCGGTGCGGCCGCGCCGCGCGCGGGTCAGCGCGCGGCGCGTCCGGACCGCCGTGCGCGGCCGGGCGGCGGGGCGGCGGCCGGCGGTTCGGCGGGCGTGCCCGGCGCGGGCGGACGGCCCGCGTCGTCGCCCTCCCGTTCCGGGACGGCGGATGTCCGAGACACCAGGACGGCGTTGTAGTGCGCGCCGACGAGCAGCGCGAGGTTGGTGAACCACAGCCACACCAGGAAGGCCACGGCGCCGGAGAGCTGGCCGTACAGCCGGTCGTACGTGCCCAGGCGGGTGGTGTACGTCGCGAAGCCGGCCGAGCTGAGCAGCCACAGGGCGATGGCCACGCCGCCGCCCGGCGCGGTCGTCCGCAGCCCGCGCGTGGCGGGCGGCCCGGAGCGGAAGAGGATCAGTACCGTCACGGCGGCCACGGCGACCAGGCCGGGCCAGCGCAGCCCGCGCCACGCCGAGACCAGCGAGCTGCCGATGTGCAGCACGTCGCCGGTCCTGCGGGCGAGTTCACCGCTGACGACCACGCAGATGGTGCTGCACACCATCAGGACCAGCAGCATCAGCGCGGTGACGACGACGAGCGGCGTGGTGCGCCACGCGGGGCGGTGGTCCGCCACACCGTGGATGTGGTGCAGGGCGCGCCGGAAGACCGCCGCGTAACTGCACGCCGCCCAGGCGGCCGCCGCCCCGCTGACGGCGGCCAGTGACGTGGTCGCCGAGGCGTCCTCGGCCAGGTGCCGCAGCGTGTCGGCGACCAGCGGGCGTGACGCGCCGGGCATGAGGGCCTCCAGCCCGCCCGGCACGCCGCTGCCGTCGGGGTTCCCGGTGAGCCCGACCAGCGACAGGGTCATCAGCAGCGCGGGGAACAGCGCCAGCACCGTGTAGTAGGTGAGCGCGGCGGCCCGTTCGGTCGCGTCCTTGTCCCAGGCCGCCGCGAGGGCGCGCGCGAGGGTCCCGAGGACGGCGAACACCCGGCCCGCCCGTCGTGTCCGCCGCCGGTCCTTGCCTGCCGGTCTCTCCCGGCCGCCGTCGGACGGCGTGCCCCCGCCACCGGACATGTGCTCTCCCTGTCGCCGACGTTCCCTTGCCGCGGTCCACCGGACGGGCGCCCGGACCGGCCGCTTCGTCCATGGCGGCCGCTTTCCCCCGCCGCGCGCTCGCACGCCCGTGAACCGCCGCCACGATCACGGCGACCTGCGGCGCGGACGGCCGGAGCCGGTCGTACCGCGGGCCGGGCTGGAAACGCGTTCCGGGGGTAGAAGCCGACCGGACGGCGTCATGTCCGTACGCACTCGGGGCCGTTCGCGGCGCCGAGGCCGGCGTCCGGTCCCCGAAGGCACGGGAGGTCAGGATGCAGCATCGAATGGAGATGGTCGGTCAGGGGTGGGCCCCCGGGAGCCCGCTGTGGGATTTCGTCACCGTGCTGGTGATCGCCTTCTCCCTCGCGACCATTGTCAGGCTGCTGCGCAACAAGCAGTAGCGCGGGCCGCGCGCCCGCCGAACGAGGCCCCGCCGTACGAGTCCTCCTCGTACGGCGGGGCCTCGGCCACCGGCGTGACGCACCTCAGAAGCGGTGGTGGTGCCGGTGGCCGCGGCCCGCGTACAGCGGGGTGATGAGGCCGATCAGGACCGCCGCCGCGCCGATCTGGAGCGCGTGCCGGATCCAGTCGACGCCGTTGGTGTCGGCGACACCGAAGGCGGAGGCCAGGCCGTTGCCCAGCAGTCCGCCGATGATGCCGAGGACGACGGTCAGCCACAGCGGGATGGGCTGGCGGCCCGGCAGGACGAGCTTGGCGAGCAGGCCGATGATCAGACCGGCGATGATGGCCCAAAGAATAGTCATGACACTCCCAACCTTTCCGGTCAATTGGCTCAGGTGGACACCCAACGTCCGCTTGCCCGCTGCGACTCAGGTCACTCCTGGCAACTTTCGGCCGGGGGTCGTGGCCGGGCCGCGCGGCAGGAGAAGACGCCGCGGCGGAGTTCCAGGGACTTCCCGGTCATCTTCGGGTGCTCGGCGGGCACACGACAGATCAGGAGGTATGTCATGAACACCGAAGCCGCGGTAAGCCGCACCCCTTGGTGGGCGCGAGTCGTCGTCGCACTGGCGGCGCTGATGGTGCTGGTCCTCTTACTCGGCGGACTGCATCTGCTGCCGGGACTGCCCAACCCGTTCGCCGAACGGACCAACGACCGCAGCGGGCCCGTCCTGCTGAAGTCGATCCAGGACATGAACCGCTACGAGGGGGCGAGCGGCAACTTCGAGGTCGTCGTGGACCTCCAGAAGGACGCCAAGTACCTGCCGGACATCGTGCACGGCGAGCGGACCCTGTACGTGGGCGCGGGCAGCGTGGACGCGTACGTGGACCTCGGCTCGCTCAAGTCCGACGCCGTGACGGTCAGCGACGACCGCAAGTCCGCGACGATCCGGCTGCCGCACGCGGCGCTGGAGCGGACGAACCTCGACCCCGAGCACTCCTACGTCGTCTCGCAGAAACGCGGGCTGTTCGACCGCGTCGGCGACTTCTTCGGCAGCGACACCGGCAACGCGCAGAAGCTCAGCGTCCTGGCCGCGCAGAAGATCCAGGACGCGGCCAAGAAGACGGAGCTGACGGCGCGGGCCGAGACCAACACCCGGTCCATGCTCCAGGGCATGCTCACGTCCGTCGGCTTCACCCGCGTCACCGTCAGTTTCGGTCCGCCGCCGACGCCTTCGAGCCCGGCGACGCCCTCACCGTCCTCCTGACCCTCCCGGGCGGCGGCCGGCCGGGACACCGGCGGAGTGGCGTACCGGGCCTCCGGCCTGGCACTCTCTGCTGAACGTTCGCGGCCGGCCCGCCGCGACCGGGCGGACCGGTCAGGAGAGGAGGCGGCGTCGGTGGAGGGCGAGGACGTGGCAGCCGGCGTCTACTACTCCGAGCAGTTCGGACAGGTATGGATGATCGCCTTGCAGGGTGACTTCGACATGGACCGGCTGGGCGTCGTGCAGGAGGTCACCGCGCGGGTGCTGGACACCTTCCACGGCCCGGTCGTGTTCGACCTCGCGCTGGTCTCCTTCTGCGACTCGGCGCTGCTCAACCATCTCGTCCGCACCGCGGCCCGGCGGCCGACCGCCCTGGTCCACGTCAGCACCGCGGTGACGCGCCTGCTGGAGCTCACCGGGGCCGGGGCGGTGTTCGCCGCCTACGAGGACGTGATCGCCCCGACGTCCGACCCCGAGCCGTAACCCGGCCCCGGCCGCCGGGGTGCCGGTTACCCACCGGCGGCGCGGGGTGAAAGACTGCTCCGAGGAGACGCGCCAGGGTTCGAGCCGGGAGGGTTGTGTGAGGATCGCTCGCAGCGTGGCGAGCCTCGGCCCGGTGGACATCGGCGACCACGTCTGCTGGGTGGTGCCGCGGCCCGGTGACCTGCGGCGCGCCGCGCGAGGGTATCTGTCGGACGGCAGGAACCTCGGCGACAAGATCATGGTCGTGGGGCCGTCGGCACCCGGGTGGCGGGACTTCCGCGCCCCGCACGGGCTGCTGGTGGACCCCGCCGCGGACGGCGGAGGCGTACGCTGGGATGTGGACGCACTGGTGAAACTGGTGCGGCAGGAGGCGGAGACGGCTGACCGCCAGGGCTTCAGGGCCCTGCGGGTGCTGGCACAGATGGACCGCATCTGGCCTGCCGACATCACTGCCGAGCAGGTGGCCGACCACGAGTTGCGGCTGGATGCCCTCACCGGGGCGACGGCGGCGATGGTCGTCTGCGCCTATGCGAGTCCTGGATTTGCACCCAAGGTGCTGGAACAGGCGGCGAGCGTGCATCCCCATTTCGCGGGCGCCCCCGCGCAGGCGCCCTCCTTCCACATGTTCAGCCAGACGGCCGACTGCTGGAGCGTCAGCGGCGTGGTCGACGCGGACGGCGCGGGCGCCTTCCGCGTCGCGGTCACCGGACTGCTGCGGACGCTGGCCACGCTGCGGCTGCGCTGCGACGGTCTGCAGCTGATGGACGCGGTGGGCATGCAGACGCTCGCCGAGGCGGCCGCCGCCCTCCCCGGCCGCAAGATCGTGCTCGAACGCGCCAACCCCACCGTACGAAGGTGCTGGGAGTTGCTCGGCTACGACGATCCCGCCGTCCCCGCGGAGCTGGTGCCGTGACGACGCCGCTGACCGCCGGGCCGGACGACGCCGCGTCGCCCGCCTTCCGCCACGAGCTCTACGCGTACAAGGGCGACTCCGGGTTCCTCCAGGGCGCGGTGTCCTTCGTCCAGGACGCGCTGGCCGCCGACGAGACGGTCCTCATCGCGGTGGGCGACGACAAACGGCGCATGCTGCGCGACGCCCTCGACGGCGACAGCGCGGGGCGCCAGGTGTCCTTCGTGGACACCGGCGCGCTGGGCCGCAACCCGGCACGCCTCATCCCCGCCTGGCACGATTGGATCGCCAAGAGCGTCGGCGCCGGGCTGCCGGTGCGCGGGATCAGCGAGTCGCCCTGGGACGGGGCCACCCCGGCCGAGCGCGGCGAGCTGCGCTACCACGAGTGGCTGCTGAACCTGACCTTCGCGACCTCTCCGGCGTGGTGGCTGCTGTGCCCCTACGACGTCACGACGGTCGAGAGCGCCGTCCTGGACTCCGCACGCCTGTGCCACCCCTTCCAGCTCGCCGACGGCACGCACGGCCGGAACCCCGCCTTCTCCGACGAGCCCTTCCGCTTCGACGACCTGGCCCCCGCCTGCGGCCCCGACCGGGGCCTGGCCTACGGGGCGGGCGATCTCGCGAAGGTGCGCGGCGCGGTGGCGGAGTGCGCGGCGAGCCACGGCCTGGACGGCCCGCGACTGCAGGAACTGCTGGTCGCCGCGACGGAGGTGGCCGCCAACACCATCCGGCACGGAGGCGGCACCGGCACCCTGCGCACCTGGACGGAGGGCGACCTGCTGCTCTGCGAGTTCCACGACACGGGGTACATCAGCGACCCCCT
Organism: Streptomyces sp. NPDC004031; assembly: GCF_053604375.1. Lineage (NCBI taxonomy): Bacteria > Bacillati > Actinomycetota > Actinomycetes > Kitasatosporales > Streptomycetaceae > Streptomyces > Streptomyces sp. NPDC004031. The sequence continues at coordinate 15,011 of NZ_JBSGHL010000049.1, forward strand.
GGTGGGCCGCTCGCGGCCGAGCCCGGCCCAGAGCGGGGGCCGCGGCCTGTGGCTGGTCCACCAGCTCTGCGACCTGGTGCAGATCCGCTCGACCCCGGAGCACGGCACGACCGTCCGGCTGACCATGGCGCTGTACTAGGGCCTGTCCGGACGGGCCGCGGCCTCAGCCGGCGGCGCCGTCCCCCGTCCCTTTCGGCGGTTCGAGGCCGTGCACCGTCGTCAGTTCGGTGAGGCCGCAGATGGTCAGCACCGGGCCGAGCAGCGAGGCGGCGACGATCTCGATGCGGTGGGCCCGGACGAGGAGTTCGTTGAGCCCGGCGCTGTCGAGGTACTCCACCGCGCTCAGGTCGACGACCAGCGGCCCGGGACCGTGCCCGAGAGCCCGGTCGGCGGCCGCTGCCAGCTCGGCGCAGTTGCTCAGGTCCACCTCGCCCGCGGCGCGGAGCACGACGGCGCCGTCCTGGCGCTTGCTGTAGGTGAGGGTCAAAGGCGTGGTCATCGGCTGATCCTCGTGTGCAGGGCGACGGTGGTGCCGCCGGCGTCCGACGTGACGGTGACGTTCTGCATCAGCGCCCGCATGAGCGTGAACCCGCGGCCGCGGTCCGTGCCGGGATCGGGGCGTGGCGTGCGCCATCCCCCGGTGTCGGAAACCGTCAGGTGCATGTCGTCCGCCCGCGCCTCCGCCCGCAGCCGGACGGTGTCCCCGGGGCTGTCGCGGTGCCCGTGCTCCACGGCGTTGGCGCACGCCTCGCCGACGGCGACCAGGACGTTCTGCACCGTCTGCGGCGGCAGCGCGCACTGGTTCAGCCAGTTGCGCAGGGCCCGGCGCACCGGTGCGAGCTGCGCCGCCTCAGCCGGGAAGGCCACGTTCAGCGGCGCCGGGTGCCGGTAGAGCAGCAGTGCGACGTCGTCGTCGTACCCGCCGGGCGGGGCCATCCGGTCCATGAGGCGGGCCGCGAGGTCCTCGACGCCGATGTGCCGCCCGTCGCGCACCGCCGACCCCGCCCGGTCGATGCCCTCGGTCAGCGGGCAGCGGCGGCGCTCGACCAGGCCGTCGGTGTACAGCAGGAGGGTCGCGTGCGGCGGCACCCGGTCGTACGCGCAGGGGCGGGAGTCGGCGGGACGCACCGCCAGCGGGAGGGAGCGCCCCTCGTCGAGCAGCCGGACACCGCCGTCGGGGTGCACCAGCACGCCCGGCGGGTGGCCCGCGCTGGAGTAGGCCAGCCGGCCGCTCGCGGGGTCGAGGACGCCGCAGAAGACGGTGGTGCACATCGCCCCCGGGAGGTCGGCGGCGAAGCGGTCGAGCGCGAGCAGCACCCGGTCGGGGCGTGGGTCCTGGAGCAGCAGCGCGCGGCACGCGCTGCGCAGCTGGCCCATGACCGCCGCGGCCTGCAGGCCGCGGCCGACGCAGTCCCCGACGACGATGCCGATACGCCCGTCGGCCAGCGCGACGGTGTCGTACCAGTCGCCGCCCACTTCCAGCGGGCGGGCGGCCGGCTCGTACCGCACGGCGAAGCCCTCCGGCAGTTCGGACGGCCCCAGGATGGCGCGCTGGAGCGCCAGGGCCGTCTCCCGCTGCTGGTCGATCTGGTGGGCGCGGGACAGGCCCTGCGCCAGGTGCCCGGCCAGCAGCGACAGCAAGGTGACGTCCTGCTCGGTGAACGGCCGGTGCTCGCCGAGGTCGAGCCACAGCACCAGCGGGCCCCGCGGGTGCTCCAGGCGGACGCCGACGCCTCCGCCCCGGGCCGACGGGGTCAGCGACGGGCCGTCCCGCAGGGCGCAGAGGGTGGCCTGCTGCTCGGCCGCGAGGGTGTCCCAGTCCGGGGCCGTGCCGATCGCCGCCGTGACGGGCCTGCCTCCGCCGGGGAAGAGCACGGCCAGCCCGCGGCTGGCCTGCCACAGGCCGGCCAGCTCCTTGAGCGCGCCGTCCAGCGACTCCGCCGTGCTGCCGGCCCTCGACAGTCCCACCGTCAGCGCCGCGACCGCCGTCTCGCGCCGGATGGCGTACCGCTCGGCGGTGACGTCGCGGAAGGTGCCGACCAGCACCCGGTCGCCGCTGTCCGGGTCCTGGACCCGGGCGAGGCTCGCCGACACCCACAGCCGGCGCCCGTCGCGGTGGCGCAGGGGCAGGACGCGGTTGCCGCCCGCCCCGTCCGCGGCCGCGGTGAAGGCACGGGCGACCGCCCGGTGGCCCTCGGGGTCCGTAGCGGCGTCCGGCCACCAGGGCGGCTCCTGGGCGTACGGCAGGTGCTCGGGCCCGTATCCGAGCACGTCCGCGAAGGCGGGGTTGACCTCGATCACGGCGCCGTCCCGGTCGCACACGAAGAAGGCGTCCTGCATCGAGTCGGTCAGCGCGGTGCGCCAGCGGGCGTGCCGGGTGCGCAGCCGGGCGAGTTCGACGTTCGCCCGCACCCGGGCCAGGAAGTCGACGGCGGAGAACGGCTTGACGAGGTAGTCGTCGGCCCCGGCCTCCAGGCCTTCGACGGACGCCTCCTGACCGGCCCGCGCGGACAGCAGCAGGACGGGGACGCCCGAGGTGCGCGGCCCGGCGCGCAGCTTCGCCACCATCCGCAGCCCGTCCATGACCGGCATCATCACGTCGGCGACCAGCAGGTCGGGCGCCCGGGAGCGGACCTCCTCCAGCGCGGCCCGGCCGTCGGCGACCGTGCGGACCCGGTGTCCGGCGCCCCGCAGCAGCCGGGCGAGGTACTCGCGCATGTCGGCGTTGTCGTCGGCCACCACGACGTCGACGGGTCCGCCGCGCACCATGTGGCCGGGCGGCGGCACCGGCCCGGCGGGCTCGGCGGCCGCCTCCGGGGCGGGCAGCCAGCGCAGGGCCTCCTGCACGTAGGGTTCGGCGGCGGACCCGACCGCGGACCCGTCGCCGTCCCCGGCCACCGCGTCCGCCGGCAGGTGCGCGTGCCCGTAGGGCAGCCGGACGGTGAAGGTGGTGCCCTCGCCCTCCCGGCTGGTGGCGCCGATCGTGCCGCCGTGCAGCGTGACCACCTCCCGGACCAGGGCCAGTCCGATTCCGCTGCCCTCGTTGGAGCGCGAGCGGACGTTCTCCATGCGGTGGAAGCGCTCGAAGAGCCGGGGGATCTCCCGTTCGGGCAGTCCGATGCCCGTGTCGGCGACGGTGACCACCGCCTCGCCGTCCCCGTCCCGCACGGTGAGCCGGATCCCCCCGTCGAAGGTGAACTTCAGCGCGTTGCTGAGCAGGTTGAGGATCACCTTCTCCCACATGGCGCGGTCCAGGAAGACCGGTTCGGGCAGCGTGCGGCAGTCCACCTCGAAGGACAGTCCGGCCCGCTCGACGGCCGACCGGAAGACGCTGGCCAGCTCGGCGGTGAGCGCGGCCAGGTCGGCGCCCTCGTAGCGGGCCTGCAGACGTCCCGCCTCGATGCGGGAGAAGTCCAGCAGGGTGTTGACGAGTTTGCCCAGCCGCATCCCGTTGCGGTGGATCACCTCGACCTCTTCGCGCACCTGCGGGGCGGCGTCCGCCAGCCGGGCGCGCAGTTCCTCGGCGGGTCCCATGATCAGGGCCAGCGGGGTACGGAACTCATGGCTGACGTTGGAGAAGAAGGCGGTCTTGGCGCGGTCAAGCTCGGCCAGTTCCTCGGCACGACGTGCCTGCTCCCGGTAGCTGCGGGCGCTTCCGATGACGGCCGCCAGATGGGACGCGACCAGTTCCACGAAGCCGCGGGTGGCCTCGTCCGGCGGCCGGTAGCGGTTCAGCCCGGCGACCAGGAAGCCGTAGGGCCCGCCGCCCTGCCGGAGCAGCGGCACGACCAGCGCCCGGTCGGGCGGGGACGGCCAGCCGCCGGTCGGCAGGTCCGCGAAGGCCGGCCCGTCCAGGGTCACGACCGCGGCGCGCGAGGCCGCGGGCTCGGCGGCCGGCCACCCGGCCTCCGGGTCGGCGGCGCCGCCCGGCAGCCGGGCGGGCGCGGCCGGGTGCCCGGCGGCTATGCCGGTCGTACCGGCCAGCCGGGCGCCGCCGTCCTCGTCGAACAGGTAGGTCAGGGTGAAGGGCAGGTCGCGGGTGTTGCGCGCGAGCTGCCGGGCGGCGAAGGCGAGCGCCTGCTCCTCGGTGCGCGCCACGCTGGGGTCGGATCCCAGGTCCCGCAGGGTGGCCATGCGGCGCTCGGCGATGACCCGGTCGGTGTCCTCCCGCACCACGCACAGCATGCCGACGACCGCGTCGCCCTCGCGCAACGGGCTGTAGGAGAAGGTGTGGTAGGTCTCCTCGGGGTAACCGGAGCGTTCCAGCAGGAGCAGCAGCGCCTCGTCCCAGGTGGCCTCCCCGGTGCTGAGGACGCTGTGGACGCGGATGCCGATGTCGTCCCAGATCTCCGCCCACACCTCGCTCGCCGGACGCCCCAGTGCCCAGGGGTACTTGCGGCCGAGGGTGTCGCGGCGGTAGGCGGCGTTGCAGAAGAAGGTCAGTTCCGGCCCCCACGCCATCCACATCGGGAAGCGCGAGGACAGCAGGATGTCGATTGCGGTACGCAGACTCTGACCCCAGGTCCGCGGCGGTCCCAGCGGTGTCGACTCCCAGTCGACGGCGGCGAGGTCCCGTTGGATCTCGTCGTCCCCGGCGAACACCCCGCCCCGGCCGCGGTCCGGCCGCCCGTCCTCGGCTTCCTCCTGTGCTGCCATGTCCGCTCCTCTCCCGGCTCGTCTCGCCTACGATGTGTCTCTGCCCGCTGATCGGAAACCAAACGGACCGCCCGCGGGACGCGTGAACGGCGGCGTACGGGACAGCAGTCGCCAGGAGGAGGAAACGTGAGCGATCCCGATCCTGATCCCGTCCTGACCGTCACCGCGTCGCCGCACCCCGCGGGGCCCGTCCTGATCACCGTCGCCGGCGAGCTGGACTTCTCCAACGCCGCCGACCTCCGTGACGTGATCAGCGGCACGGACTTCACACCCGCGGGCGTGGTGATCGATCTCACCGGCGTCCAGTACTGCGACTCGACGGGCATCACCGTGCTCGTCACCGCCTCCCAGCAGGCCGGGAAGGCGGGCTCGCCGCTCGCGCTGGCGGGGCTCGGTGACAGCCTCCGGCGGGTCTTCGCCATCGCCGGGCTGTACGAGGTCTTCTCCTCCTACTCCACCGTGGACGAGGCCGTGCAGGCCCTCTGAGCAGACCCTCCGGGCAGGCCCTTCGACCCGCCGGACCGCCCGCCGCGCGGCCGTCAGGCCACCGGGAGCACGACCCGGATCCGCTTGCCGCCTGCCACGTCCTCCACGTGCACCGAGGTGGCGAGCCGCAGCACGATCGGCCAGCCGAACCCACCGGCCCGGGAGGCGTCGTCACCGGGCGACCGGCGGGCCCGCGGCCGCTGCGGGCTGGTGTCCTCGACCTCCAGCCACAGGCCGGACCCGTCGGGCGTGAGGCCCGCCCGGAGTGCGGCGAGGCCTCCCGCGTGCCGCAGCGCGTTGCTCACCAGCTCGGACACGACCAGCTCGGCGTCGCCTCTGGCGCGCGCGGTGCAGCCGGGGACGCCGTCCAGGACCTGGGCCACGGTCCGGCGGGCCGCTGCCGCGGGGTGCTCGGACGCGCTGACCGGCGTCCCGGCGAGGGGAATGCTGTGAGCTGACATGTGCGGGCCCCCATCGGGTCGGTGCGACGGACGGTGGCGGGTTCGGCTCCGTTCGTACGGCCCCTGTCGTCGGGGGGCCATGAATGGTCCACTTCCCTGTGCTGTGCCTCGTTACACGGAGCCGTTCCCCGGCCCCGCCGAAAGGCGGCAGAACGTGCCGTAGTCTCGCTTCGGACGAGGCGATCAGAAAGAGGTGCGCGATGGCGCAGGACAGGTCGGACCGGCTGCTGGATCTCCTGACAGACGGGCAGGGCGACTTCGTGGACCGGTGGATACGCACCGTGACGTCGTCGCTGGCCGGCCGGCTCACGCCCGCGGAGGTCCAGCAGGACCTGACCGAGCTGTACGCGGCGCTGCTCGGCGCCTTGCGGAACGGCGGCTCGGCCACCAGGAGCGAGGAGTACGGGGAGGTGCGCAGCCTGCTGAGCGAGCTGTCGCGCAACCGTGCCCGCCAGGGCTTCAGCCCGACGGAGACGGCGATCAGCCTCTTCGCGCTCAAGGAGGTGCTGGAGCCGGCGCTCGCCGAGACCGGCGACCTGGACGCGTACCTGCAGTTCTCGCGGATGCTCGACGATCTCGGGCTCTACACCATCGAGGTGCACGCCAAGGCGCGCGAGGAGATCATCGCCGCCCAGGCCGAGCAGCTGCTGGAGCTGTCCACGCCGGTGGTCAAGCTCTGGGACGGCATCGTGGGTGTCCCGCTGGTCGGGACGCTGGACTCGGCCCGCACCCAGGTGGTGATGGAGAAGCTGCTCCAGTCGCTGCTCGACCAGAACGCCACGCACGCCATCGTCGACATCACCGGTGTCCCCTCGGTGGACACCCAGGTCGCCCAGCACCTGCTCAAGACCGTGGTGGCCGCCCGCATGATGGGCGCGGAATGCACGATATCCGGCATACGCCCGCAGATCGCCCAGACCATCGTGGCGCTGGGGATCGAGTTCGGCGACATCACCACCAAGGCGACACTCGCCGACGCGCTGCGGCACGCGCTGCACAGCATCGACCGGGCCGCGCCCGCGGCCGTGATCGGCGGCCAGGCGTGAGCGACCGGGTACCGGTACTCAAGATCGGTGACGTCCTGCTGGTCTCCATCCAGGTCGATCTGGAGGACCAGATGGTCATGGACCTCCAGGAGGACCTGTCGCAGCGGATCGTCGACACCGGGGCCCACGGTGTGGTCATCGACATCTCGGCGCTGGAGATCGTGGACTCCTTCGTCGGCAGGATGCTGGCCACCATCGCGGCCATCTCCCGGGTCCTCGGCGCGGACACGGTGGTCGTGGGCATGCGGCCCGCGGTCGCCATGACGCTGGTCGAACTGGGCCTGTCCCTGGGCGGGGTGCGCACCGCGCTGAACCTCGAACAGGGCATCGGCGCGCTGCGCCGGGCCCGGGACCAGGGTTCGGTAGGCCGGTGACGTCCGGCGTCGAGCCGGTCGAGGAATCGGCGGCAGAAGAGTCCCCCATCGTCGCCAACGCCGACGTGGTCAAGGCCCGGCAGACCGTCCGGGCCCTCGCCCAGCAGGCCCGGCTCTCGCTCGTCGACCAGACGAAGCTGGTCACCGCGGCGAGCGAGCTGGCGCGCAACACCCTGACCTACGGCGGTGGCGGGAGCATGCGGGTGAGCATCGTCAGCAGGGGCCTCAAGCGCGGGGTGAGGGTGGCGTTCCACGACGAGGGGCCGGGTATCGCCGACATGGACCTGGCCCTGACGGACGGCTGGTCGTCGGGCAAGGGCATGGGCCTGGGCCTGAGCGGCGCGCGCCGCCTCGCGGACGAGTTCGAGCTCGTCTCGGAACCCGGCAAGGGCACCCGCGTCGTGGTAGTCAAGTGGGCACGGTGAACGCCATGTCGCCCGCCGAGGCGGGCGAAGTGCTGTGGCTGCGGGTCGACCAGGGGCTGGCCTCCGCCGGACGGCGCGAGGCCGCCGGACTCGCCCACCGGGCGGGGCTCACCGAAGGCCGCGCCGCCGACCTCGCGCTCGCCGTGACCGAGGCGGCCACCAACCTCCAGAAGCACGCGGACGACGGGGCGCTGGCCCTGCGCATCACCGCCTTCGGCGACGGGGCCGCCGTCGAGCTGCTGGCCCTGGACAGCGGACCGGGCATAGCCGACATCGGCGCGGCACTGCGGGACGGCTCCTCCACCACCGGCACGCTGGGTGTCGGGCTCGGCGCGATCCGGCGGCTCGCGGACGAGTTCGCCCTCCACACCCTGCCGGGCCGCGGTACGTGTCTGTACGCCCGCTTCACCGCGCCGCCGGCCGACGCCGCGGAACCGGGCCCCGCCGTTTCCTTCAGCGGGCTGGCGCGTCCCATCGGCGGCGAGACGCAGTGCGGCGACACCTGGGCCGTACGGCAGGAACGGGACGCCACGGGCGCGCCGCACCTGCTGGTGATGATGTGCGACGGGCTGGGCCACGGCCCGCTCGCGGCGCGGGCGGCCGACGAGGCGCGGACGGCGTTCCGCAACAGCCGGGCGTCGGACCCGGCCGCGCTCCTCACCGACATCCACACGGGCCTCAGGGGCACCCGGGGCGCCGCGGTCGCGGTGGCGCGGGTGGACCCGGTGGCCCGCACGGTGTCCCTGTGCGGGGTGGGGAACATCGCGGCGTGCGTGCTGGGGGCGGAGTCCCGCCAGCTGCTGATGTCGGTGCCCGGCATCGTCGGGCACAACTTCCCCCGGCTGCAGACGTTCAGCGCCGCCCTGCCCCCCGGCCAGGTCCTGGTGCTGCACTCCGACGGGCTCAACAGCCGGTGGCAGCCGGTCCAGTTCCCCGGGCTCGTCTCGCACGCACCGGCGGTCGTCGCCGCCCAGCTGCTGTGGCAGGCGGGCACCCGGCGCGACGACGCCGGCGTCGTGGTGGTCAAGGTGCCGTCGTGACATCGGCCGCGGCGGACCCCGGCGAATCCCCCCTCGTCCTGCTCTCGACGGCCGTCGCCAGCGACCGGGAGATGCTGGCCCTGCGCCGGGACGTGCAGGAGGCCTGCCGCCGGCTGGGCCTGACGGAGGCCGAGACCGTGCGGCTGGCCACCGTGGTGGGCGAGGTGGGCCGCGGCCTGCTGGGCGTACCCGGGCTGACCGGCCGGCTCGTGCTGGTCGACGCCGACCCGCCGCTGGTCACGGCCGTCCTCAGCTGGTCGGACACGGTGCGGCCGCCGGACGGCGCGCTCGACGCGGCGCGGCGGCTGCTGCACAGCTGCGAATGGCACGAGGACCCGTTTCCGCGGGTGATTCTCGGGCAGCCGCTCGGAGTGACGACTCAGCCTCTCGCCGAGCTGGCTGCCGGACTGCGCAAGGAGCTGATGGGGCTGGGCGGCGTGAGCGTGGCCGAGGAGCTGCGGAACCAGAACCACGATCTGCTCGCGGCACTTCAGCAGGCCCGCGCCCACCAGGAGGAGCTCCAGCGGCTCAACCAGGAGCTGGAGGAGACCAACAGCGGCGTCATGGCGCTGTACGCGGAGCTGTCCAGCGAGCTGGAGGCCACCAACAGCGGTGTGGTGGCCCTGTATGCCGAGCTGGAGGAGAAGACGCGGCAGCTCAGCCTGCTCAACGAGGCCAAGACCCGCTTCTGGGCGAACGTGAGCCACGAGCTGCGCTCCCCGGTCAACGGCGTCCTCGGACTGTCCCGGCTGCTGCTCTCGCCCGGCGCTGACCCGCTCACCGACGAGCAGGCCCAGCAGGTCCAGATGATCGCCTCCTCGGGCAGCACGATGCTGGCCCTGGTCGAGGAGCTGCTCGACGTGGCGAAGGCCGAGTCGGGGCGGCTGGAACCCGAGCTGGTGCCGGTGGACCTGCGGCTGCTGCTCCACCAGATGCGCGGCACGCTGCACGGGACCGCCGGGCCCGGGGTGTCCCTGGTCTTCCCCGAGGACGCCCCGCAGGAGCCGGTCCTCACCGACGAGGTGATGCTGACCCGCATCCTGCGCAACGTCCTGTCCAACAGCCTGAAGTTCACCGTGGCGGGCGAGGTCGCCCTGCGGGTGGAGCGGGTCGGGCGGGAGGGGCGGCCGTGGTGCGTCCTGACCGTCACCGACACCGGTATCGGCATACCGGCCGAGGAGCAGGTGCGGGTGTTCGAGGAGTTCTACCAGGTCCGTGGCCCGCATCAGCGGGCGCACTCGGGCACCGGGCTCGGGCTGCCGTACGCGCGCCGGCTCACCGAGCTGCTCGGCGGCCGGATGATGCTCCACAGCACCCCCGGCGAGGGGACCCGGGTGGTCGTCGAGATCCCCGCGGGCCCGCGGCCCGCGGCGCCGTCCGGCGGCCCGGCGGCGGCTCATGTCCACCTGGACCTCCTGGTCGTCGTCGACGACGACCCCGCCTTCCGCGCCAGCGTGCGGCCGGTCCTCGCCGAGCTGTCCCGGGAGGTGGTCGAGGTCGGCGACAGCTCCGAGGCGGTCGCGGTGATACGGCACCGGCGCCCCGACGCGGTCCTGCTCGACCTGACGATGCCGCCGCCCGACGGCTACCAGCTGCTGGAGCGGCTGGCCGCGGACCCCGCCCTGAGCGACGTCCCGGTGATCGTCCTGACCACGAACGACCCCTCGGGCCTGGAGAACTCCCGTCTGGTGCACGCGCAGGCCGTGCTGGGCAAGACCCACCTGTCCGCGACGCGGCTCGCGGACGTGCTCGCCCCGGTGCTCGCGCACCGCCCCGCCGACGACGGGAGGGCGCCGCGGTGACCGCCTCCCCCGCCGACGACGCCGCCGGCGCGACGGTGCTGCTCGTCGACGACAACCCGACCAACCGGTACGTGCTGGGCGCCTACCTGCGCCGCGCCGGGCACGAGGTGGTGGAGGCCGAGGACGGCGCCGGCGCCCTCGAACTGCTGCGCGACTCCACGGATCTGCCGGAGCTCGCGGTGATCGACGTGCGGCTGCCCGACATGACCGGCTTCGAGGTCTGCGAGATCGTCAAGGCCGACCCCAGGACGGCGGGGTTGCCGGTCATCCATGTGTCGGCCTCGGCCATCAGCGTCACCGACCGCGCCCAGGGCCTCAACCGCGGCGCCGACGCCTACCTCACCGAGCCCGTCGCCGCCAACGAGCTGCTGGCCACCGTGGCGGCCGTGCTGCGCTACGCGCGGGCGCGGCAGCGGGCCGAGACGCTCGCCGGCCGGCTCAGCCTGCTCAACAGCGTCACGCTCGACTTCTACCATGCCGACGACGTCGCCGACCTCGCCACCCGGGCCGCCCGCGGTGCGCAGCGGATGTTCGGCACCGACGCCCTGGTGGTGGTCCGCACCGCCGAGGACGGCCTGCTGCAGGTGATTGGCACGAAGGACGGCGAGGCTCCGGCCGTGGCCTCGGAGGCGCCGGAGCGGTTCGCCCGCGAGGTGCTGCGCCTGCAGTCCCGGGCGGATGCCGGTGTGCGGCTGGAGATGGTGCCGGCGGGCCGGCTGGCGGGCACCGACCCGCTGACCGGCGGTACCCGGGCCCTCGCCGTGGCATCGGCGCGGGTCAAGGGCACCGGTTCGACGGCGGGCGTCGTCCTGCCGCAGGACGCGCTCGGCGACGACGACCACGAGGTGCTGACGCAGCTGGCGCACGCCTGCGCGCTGTCCCTGGAGGCGCTGCGCTCCTACCGGGAGGAGCACGCCCTGGCGCTGACCCTGCAACGCACCTTCCTGCCCGCCTCGCTGCCCACCTCGCCGCTCGCCGAACTGGCCGTGCGCTACCTGCCGGCCAGCCAGACCGCCGAGATCGGCGGCGACTTCTACGAGGCGCTGCCGGTCTCCGGCGGCCTGCTGCTGGCCGTGGGCGACGTCGCGGGCCACTCGCTGGACGCCGCCGTGGTGATGGGGGAGATCCGGCACGCCCTGCGCGCCTACGCCCTGGAGGGCCACGGTCCCGACGTCGTCCTGTCGCATCTGGACCGGTTGCTGGAGCAGGTCGACTCCCCCATGGGCGCGACGCTGTGCGTGGCGCTGGTGGAGGAGTCCGGGCGGGCCGTCCAGGTGGCCAACGCCGGACATCTGCCCCTGGCGGTCCGCAACCCCGGGGAGAAGGCGTACTTCGTGCACGAGCACGGGCCCATGCTCGGGCTGGGGTTGTCCCATCCGCCGGCGGTGCGCCTCCCCGTCCGCCCCGGCACCCAGCTGGTCATGGTCACCGACGGCCTGCTGGAGCGGCGCGACGGCGACCTGGACGAGGCGATGGAGCGGATGGCCGACGTGCTGAGCGGCGCCCCGCAGGACGCCGAGGACATCTGCGAGCTGCTGCTCACCCGCTTCCCGCCGGACGGCCAGGACGACGTCGCACTGATGGCCGCGCGCCTGCTGTGACACGCGCCCGCGGCCCTACGGGCCCGGCCCCCGCAGAACGCACCACCCGCCGCCCGTACGCGCGTTGTACGGGCGGCGTCTCCTTTCCGGCGGCGCCTTTCCGTTCGCCCACCCGGTGGGGAACTCCTGCGGCATACATGACGGGAATACATGACGGGACCAGGGGAATACGCCGGTTGGAGGTTGATAACCATGGGACCGTTGCTCGTCGTTCTTCTTCTCGCACTGCTTCTGTTCGGCGCCGGATTCGCACTCCATCTCCTGTGGTGGATAGCGGTCGTCGTCCTTGTGCTGTGGCTGCTGGGATTCGTCATGCGGGGCACCCACTCCAGCGGCGGACGGGGCCGGTGGTATCGCTGGTAGCGGGACACCGGCAATGTGGTGAGGGCGTTCCCCGGCGGGGAACGCCCTCACCACATTGCCGTTCCGCCCGGCGCGCGGTCGGGGCTACACCACCCCCTTGTGGCGGTAATTCCTCAGCCGCGCGACCAGTTGGCGGATGACGGGAAGGCGATTTCGGTGCGCTTTCTCGTACCGGAGCAGGTCGGTCAGCTCCGCCGGGCCCAAACCGGGGAAGAAACTCTCCGCCGTCCGGCCCGCCAGATGGTTGTAGTCGACAATGGGCAGCTGCCCCGTCGACGGATCACGGCTCTCGTCCTCGAATTTCGGCATTCGACCTCCCGAGACGCATGGCCGCCTGCCCTCGAACGGGCGCGCGAAACCGTGGGGGTGCGGGAGTCAGCCGAACCGGGGCGCCGCGGAACACCGGGTGTGAGGGCGCCGAACCGGGGCACGCGACCTGTTGGCCCCCCAGGGTGCCGATGTCCCCTCGGGGACCGGCGGCGCTGCCGCCCGGTGGCGCCCGGTCGTCCCTCCCCCCCCTGGACGGCCGGGCGCACCTTTCCCGTGAGCCGGATCGCCGCCGCACATCTGTCTGCCGGGCCTGGAGGGCGCGTCAGAACAGCCGGGCGCGCAGTGCGCCGATCCTGCCGACCGCGGCATCGAAGTCGGCCGCGCCCAGCGTGCCGTTCTGGAGTGCGGCGGCCAGGGCGGAGACGATCGCCTGGCCCTGCGCGACGTCACCGGACGCGTCGAGGACGAGGTCCATGCCCGCCGCCGCGGCGGTGACCGCGTTCTGCGCCGGGGTACCGAGGCCGCTCAGCGCGCCCGCGCCGATCGCGTCGGTGACGGTGACCCCGGTGAAGGTGAAGCGGTCGCGCAGTTCGCTCTGCACCACGGTCGGGGACAGCCCCGCGGGACGCGCCGCGTCGAGCTGCGGGTAGACGGCCCAGGACACCATCACCAGGTCGGCGCCCGCGGCGAGCGCCGCGGTGTACGGGATCTCGTCGATGTGCCGCAACTGGGAGAGCGTGACCGGCAGGGTGACGGCCCGCAGGTCGGTGTTCTGCGCGGCGCTCGCCGAGCCCAGGCCGGGGAAGTGCTTGGCGGCGGCGGCGACTCCGGTGGCGCGCTGGGCCGTGACGAACTCCCGTCCGCAGACCGCGACCACCTCCGGATCGGTGCTGTAGGAGCGCTGGTACTGGTCGTCGAAGTCCCCGGCCGTCCGGTAGACGTCCAGCACCGGGGCCAGGTTGACGTTCATGCCGACGCTGCGCAGCAGGTTGCCCGCGCCCGTGCCGGCGCTCGCCGCTGCGGCCGCCGGGTCGGCGGAGGCACCGATCTGCCGGGCGGACTGCACCGGCGCGCCGGGCAGCCGCCGTATCTGACCGCCTTCCTGGTCGGTCATCAGGAGCAGCGGCGCGGGGGACGGGCTGCTCGCGTTGGCCTGCCGTATCTGCTGGACGGCCGCCGTGATCTGGGCGAGGCTGCCGATGTTGTCGCCGAAGAAGATCACACCGGCCGCCTGGCCCGCGCTGATCTGCATGAGCAGGCTCTGCGGGACGGTCGTGCCGGAGTACGAGAAGACGACCCGCTGCCCGGCCTGCTGCTGCGGGGTCGGCGCGGCGGCCCCGGCCGGGCGGAACATGCCGCCCAGGCCCGCGGCGGCGGCTCCGGTGCCGGCCGCCAGAACGGTGCGGCGGGAGAAGGGGCGACCGGGACGGCCGGTATCTGCCATGTCGTCCTCCGGGTGGTGAGCGTGCGGCGGCCGGGACGGGGGTGCGCCCGGATGCGGTCCACGCCAAGAGTGAAGGAAGTCTTCTCGTCGTACAAGATGCGTGAAAGAAAGCGTCATTGACCGGTCGCGCGGGCGGGCCGCAGCGAGGACGCTCGCTGCGGCCCGCCCGCGAAGGGGACCACCGCCGACAGTGAGGACCGGTCAGCGGACCGTCCACCGTTGCAGCGGGGAGTTCCCGTCCGGCTGCTGGGTGATCAGGGCGCCGTTGGCCTTCGACGCCGCCGTCAGCAGGAGGCCGCTGCCGACGGAGGCCAGGGTGTACGTGCCGTCCGCCCCGGCGGTGGCCCTCCAGTGCTGGTTGGCCCGGCCGGTGCACGGCCACTGGATCACCTTCGCGCCCGCCGCGGCCGAGGCGCCGTCGACGTCCGCGCACAGGCCGGACTCGGCGCTCGCCAGTTCGTAGGAGCCGTCGGACTGCCGGGTGAGGGTCCACTTCTGGTTCGCGCCGCCGTTGGCGGTCCACGCCGTGAGCTGGGTGCCCGCGGTGGTGCTGTGGTCGGGAGCGTCGAGCGCCTTCCCGCCCGTGGTGAGGGTGCGGGTGCCGTCCAGCGGGGCGGGCGCGGTGCCTGCCGCGGTGACGGTCAGCGTCTGCTCCGCGGCGGTACGGCCGCCGCCGACGGGGCTGCCGCCGGTGTCGCTCCAGGCGCGTACCGGGGTGGTCTCCGGCTGCCGCCCGCCGGGCGCGGACAGCCCGATCACCAGGCCGCTGTAGCGGTTGACGAGCCGGTAGGTGCCGGTGGGCGCGCCGTCGCCGGGCGATGTGCCGGGGAGGACGAACCACTGCTGGGCGGTGGTCGGCCCGCCCGCCGGTGCCGGTGTCACGACGGGCGCGCTGCCCCAGGCCCGGCCCCCGGACGGGGTGGCGGGGACGCCGAGCAGTTGTCCCGTCGCCGCGTTGGTGACGCGGTACGAGCCGTCGCCGTCGGCGCCGAAGAACCAGGTGCCCGCCGGGGACTGGGCACCTGGGGGCAGCGAGACGGTGGCGGACGTGCCGGCGCCCTGGGCGAGCACACCGCCCGCGCCGCTGGTGATGCGGTAGGCCGTCGCCGGGTCGAAGGGCGACGCGGCGGGGGCGGCCGCGTCGATCGTCAGGTTGACGTACTGCCCGGAGGCGCCGCCCGAGCAGCCGAAGGAGCAGTAGGAGCGGAAGTCCTTGCCGACGACGGCCGTGCCCGTCCTGGTGGCGCTGTCGAGGAACCAGCGGTACCAGGAGGCGGTGCGGTAGGAGCCCGAGTCGCCGAGCAGCGTCCACTTCTGGGTCGCGAGGTTGTCGGTGGCGTAGAACTGCTGCGGGGCGTTGCCCGACTGGTCGACGGCCTGCGGCTCGCCGATGTAGAGGCCCAGGTAGGCGTCGTAGGTGATGTCCATGACGAACAGCGGCGAGGTCGGCGGGGCGGTGCCGGCCGCGATCTGCTGGCTGGTGGTGCCGGGCGTGTCCGGGCGGTACTCCTCGGCGGGCGGGGTGTAGCCGGTGTCGCCGGGCGAGGCCACCGGCACCATGGTGCTCTCCCGGCCGCCGACGCCGGGTTCCGTCCAGTGGCCGTCGTACCACTTCTGCCAGGTGCCGGTGGCCATCTTCCCCGCGATCGGCGCGCGTGCCACGTGCTCGTAGAAGGCCTTCCACCCGCCGTTCTTGTCGACCACGCGCGAGCCGTAATACACGTAGAAGTAGCCGGACGCGGCATCGACGTAGAGCCGCTGGTCGCCGTCGCCGTAGTAGTAGGTCTGCTGCGGGAAGGCCGCGGTGTCACCGCGCCGGGTGCTGTACGGCGAGGTGATGGCGTGGCCCTCGATCGTCCAGCTGCGGCCCCGGTCGGTGGACAGCGCCCAGTCGACGGCGTCGTAGTGCAGGCCGTCGCCGAAGGGCTGCGGGGTGAACTCGTTGTGCACCAGGCCGTACCAGTCGCCGGTGTCGGGATCGACCCACACGCCCGCCAGGTCGCAGAAGTTGCGCTGCGAGTAGCCCGAGCCTGCCGGGGGGTCGGTGGCCTCGACGCCCGTCGGGCTGTTGTTGCACAGCGCGGTCGTGTCGGGGTTGGTGCCGGCGTCGCTGACGGGGTCCCGGGTGGCCGCGTCGAAGTCGGTGCCGGAGTAGAAGGTCCAGGACCGGCCCTGGGTGGAGCCGTAGAGGGAGTGGGCCTGCTGGAAGTGGAAGGTGCCGTCCTTGTCGAGGTAACCGGCCGCCGGGGTGTCGTCCGGGTGCGTCCAGGACCCGAGGGCGCCCACGGTGACGGTGTACGGGGGCGGGGCGGCGGATGCGCCGGTCTGCCGGGCGGCGGCCACGGAGGGCACGGCCGCGGCCAGGGCGGTGGTCAGGACGGTCAGGAGCGTTCTCCAGGTGCGTCGCACGGGGACTCCTCGAAGGTGGGGGGCGCGTCGATGCGGTCGGGCCGGCGTTCCTCCCGTCGGGGTTATCGATGCCATGCCCGACATCGCGGGGTGCGGGGCACATCTGTGCCGCTCGCACGGGGGGCGTGACCTGGCGTACCAGGTGGAACACCGCGGACGGCAAGGGCGGCCGGAGGCTCGCGCCACCACGGGGGTACACCCGTCCGACGGCCTTTCAGGCCGAAGCATGGCAGAGGATGTTATCGATGCCAAGGTGCTGTGCACCGGCACCCGGCCGCGGGTGCGGGGCAGTTCAGCGCGCGGGCGGCGGGGCGGTGCTGGCGCGCACCCGCAGTTCCGGCTCCACCCTGGCGCGCTCCCGCACCGCCGCCGGGTCGCTGACCAGCCGCAGCAGATGGCTGATCGCGAGGGCGCCCATGGACGCGAACGGCTGGGCCACGGTGGTCAGGGACGGCGAGCAGAACTCGGCGAGCGGGATGTCGTCGACGCCGACCACCGAGATGTCGTCCGGCACGCGCCGGCCCAGCTCGTGCAGGGCCCGGACGACCCCGAAGGCCATCTCGTCGCCCGCGACGAACACGGCGGTGACGTCCGGGATCTTGCCCAGGACCAGGCCGCACCGGTAGCCGGAGGCCGCGGACCAGTCGCCGTCCAGCTGCGGCGGCACCGCCCGGCCCTCGGCCTCCAGCACCGCGCGCCAAGCGGCCGTGCGGCTGGCCGCGTCGAGCCACTGCCGGGGTCCGGCCACATGCCAGACCGTCTCGTGGCCGAGGTCGAGCAGATGACCGACCGCCAGCTCGGCCACCCGCCCCTGGTCCACGGCGACGACCTCGGTGGCCGCCGTGCGCGAACCGTCGATGGTGAGGGTGGGCACCACGGCCGTCAGGTGCTCGATCCGCGGGCTCACGTGGATCAGCGGCACCGCCAGGACGATGCCCTCCACGTGCTGCTCGGCAAGCCGCAGCAGCGCGGCCTCGATCGCGGAGGTGTCGAGCGAGGCGGTGGTGGCGGTGTTCACCGAGTAGCCCGCCTCGTGCGCGGCGCGTTCGGCGCCCGCCAGGAAAGCGGCCCGCGAATGGAAGCCGGTCTCCAGGGTGACCAGCCCGATCGTGCGGCTGCGCCCGGAGGACAGCACCCGGGCGGCGTTGTTCTTGCGGTAGCCGAGCTGCTCGGCGGCGGCCAGGACCCGGGCGCGCGTCGCCGCCTGGACGTTCGGATGCCCGCCCAGTGCCCGGGACACCGTCTGGGCGGAGACGCCCGCGACCCTGGCGACGTCGGTCATCCCCGGCGGCCGGGTTCCGCCGCCGCCGTCCGGCTCCCTCACCATGTGCGCCCCTTCGCCCCTGCGTCGCGCCATGCTACCGCTCCCATCCGCGGGTGTGGCCCGTGTACGCGGGCGAAGGCCCGTACCGCACGTGGGATGAGATTGGCATCGATAACATCCCGTGCCACAGTAGGGGCCGCACCTGGCGGAGCCCGACGCAGAGGGCCGGCAGGCATCGAGAAGGAGTGGTCCGTGGGGTCATCGGGCAACGACGCGATATCGATAGCGTTCCGCGGCATGGTCGTCCGCCCGGACGAGCTGCGGGACGGGCCCTCCCCCGCCGCGGAACCCGTTGCCGCCTCCGCCGTCCCCCGGCAGCCGCCCGCAGGCGCCGAACCGGCGCTGTCGTGGCGGGCCAGCGAACTGCTGCGGGAGGGCCGTCCGCACCGGATCCTCGCCGGATCCCTGCACTACTTCCGGGTCCACCCGGAGCAGTGGGCCGACCGGCTGGCGCGCCTGGCCGCCATGGGCCTCAACACCGTGGACACGTACGTCGCCTGGAACTTCCACCAGCCGCGGCGCGGGCGGCCGCGTTTCGACGGGTGGCAGGACATCGGGCGCTTCCTGGAGCTGGCGCGGGAGGCGGGTCTCGACGCCGTCGTCCGCCCCGGCCCGTACATCTGCGCCGAGTGGGACAACGGCGGCCTGCCCGCGTGGCTCACCGGCACGCCCGGGATGCGCCCGCGCACCTCGCACCGCCCCTACCAGGACGCCGTGGCGGGCTGGTTCGACGAGCTGATCCCGCGGATCGCCGCCGCCCAGGCCGGACGCGGCGGGCCGGTCGTCGCGGTGCAGGTGGAGAACGAGTACGGCAGCTACGGCGACGACACCGCCCACCTGGAGTGGCTGCGGGACGCGCTGACCGGGCGCGGGATCACCGAGCTGCTCTACACCGCCGACGGCCCGACCGACCTCATGCTCGACGCCGGGATGCTGCCGGGCGTGCTGGCCGCCGCCACCTTCGGGTCGAAGCCCGCGGACGCGGCGGCCGCGCTGCGCCGGAGGCGGCCCGGCGAGCCCTTCGTGTGCGCGGAGTTCTGGAGCGGCTGGTTCGACCACTGGGGCGAGCAGCACCACGTCCGTTCCCCGCACAGCGCCGCGCAGACGCTGTCCGGCATCCTGGACGGCGGCGGCTCGGTGAGCTTCTACATGGCGCACGGCGGCACCAACTTCGGCCTGACCTCGGGAGCCAACCACGACGGGGTCCGCCTCCAGCCGACGGTGACCAGCTACGACAGCGACGCCCCGATCGCCGAGCACGGCGCCCCGACGCCGAAGTTCTTCGCGATACGCGACCGGCTGCTGGCCCTGACCGGCGCCGAGGCCCCTCCCCCGCCCGCCGGTGTCCCGCTGCTCCCGCCCCGCGTACTGCGGACGGAGCGCGGCGCCGGACTGCTGGACGGCCTGACCGCCATGGCCCGGCCCGCGGTCGCCTCCCCGTCCCCGCTGAGCTTCGAGGAGCTGGAGCAGCCCTCGGGCCTGGTGCTCTACCGGGCCGCCCCGCGCATCCCGGCCGGGCGCCACGAGCTGGGCGTGCACGGCCTGCACGACCGCGCCCAGGTCTTCCTCGACGGAGCACCGGCCGGGATCCTCGACGGGGAGACCTCCGCCCTCACCGTCGAAGGCACCGGCGGGCCGGTCCGGCTCGACCTGCTCGTGGAGAACCAGGGGCGTATCAACTACGGCCCGCTCCTCGGCCAGGGCAAGGGCATCCTCGGCGGCGTCCGCGTCGGCCGGCGCCTGGTCCACACCTGGCGGATGCACGGGCTCCCGCTGGACGAGTGGACCCCGCGGGACGTCCGCCGGGCCCCTGCCTCCGCCCCGCCGGACGGCCGGGCCGGTTTCGCCACCGCGCACTTCACCGCGCCCGAACCCGCCGACACCTTCCTGGCGCTGCCCGGCTTCGGCAAGGGCTTCGCCTGGATCAACGGCACCCTGCTGGGCCGCTACTGGCACACCGGTCCGCAGACCACGCTGTACGTGCCCGCGCCGCTGCTGGCACCGGGCCGCAACACCGTCACCGTGCTGGAGCTGGAACGGTTCGGGGAGGCCGTCGAACTGCGCGACCGGCCGGAACTGGGCCCGCCGCAGGAGTACGTCGAGACGTTCTGACCGCGACCGCCTACCCCAGCAGCGCCAGCAGCCGGGCCAGCGCGGCGGCCATGGGCTCGGCCAGCGGGCCGACCGCGGCCGCGACCCGCCCGAGCCGCTCCAGGGCCGGGCGGTTCGCGGTCATCGCGGCCCGGTCCGTCACGAGCACCGGCCGGACCTCCTCGACCGTGCGACTCTGCGCCGGGGTGAGGTGGGCGGCGACGGCGAGGAGCGCGGTGGCCAACTGGCCGACAGCGGCGCGCAGTTCCGCGTCCGGGGCGCGGCCGACGCCGCCGTGGTTGATCCCTATGTTCGTTTCGCCGTGCTGGTTGAAGACCGGGCCGTTGTAGGTCGTCCGGTGCGTCGGTTCGGTCACTGTCTGATCCCCGTGTTCGTCCTGCCGTGCTGGTTGAAGACCGGGCCGTTGTAGGTGTACTGGTACACAAAGCGTGTGAACTCGGCCTCCGGGTGGTCGATCGCGTGGACGATCTGCCGGGCGATCTCCGCCAGCTGTTCCAGGTTCGGCAGCGTCACGGCCACGCAGGAGCCGCCTGCCGTCTCCACGGCCAGGACGGGCCGCACCTGTCCGGACCTGAGCAGGACGAACAGGAGCACGGCGGTCACGGCCAGGGGGGCGAGCGAGAGTTCGTCGGCTCCGGCGGCGCGCAACGCCAGGACCACCGCACCCGAGACGGCAGCGGTCTTCCACATCAGACGCTGGCCCCAGGTCCGGGTCAGGGCGGGTCTGACCATGGACGCCTCGACCCGGGTGATGTTGTGCAGCGGGACGGCCGCCGGGCCCACCCACAGCGTCCGGCGCCGGACCGCGATCTGCACGTACGGCCCAAACGGCGCCGGGGCGCGGCCCGAAGGCCCCGGCAGCGGTCCGTACGGCCCCGGCCCCGGCGGTGGCCCCGGCCCTGGCGGTGGCGGCACGAAATGTCCCCCGGCTGTCATGCACTCCCCCTCGTACCCACAGGCGCTCCGCCCTGCCGCACGGACGGGCGGCGCTGCCGCGAACCGTCCGCGGCCCGGCGCCCCCCCCCGACGCCGGGCCCCTATCGTCGTGCTCCGCACGCCCGTTCAGCAGGCCGCCGGTGCGCGGCGAATGTGCATTCAGCGCGAGGTCCGCGCCGCCGCCGCCGTCTCGTTCCGGAACTGCCGGGGTGTCGTGCCGTACGTCCTTTTGAAGACCCGGCTGAACTCCGCCGCGCTGGAGAAGCCCCAGCGCGCGGCGAGGACACCGATCGGCTGCTCGCGCAGGGCGGGGGTGGCGAGGGCGTCGCGGCAGCGTTCCAGGCGGCGGCGCCGCACCGTGGCCATGACGCTCTCCGCCTCGCTGCCGAACACCTGGTGCAGGGTGCGGACCGAGATGTGGTGGCGGGCGGCGATGACCCCCGGGGTGAGCCCGGGGTCGCCGAGGTTCGCCTCGATGAAGGCCTCGATCCTCGCCCTCAGGGCCCGGCTCCGGGTGTCGGCCGGGAGCAGGCCGGCCGCGTCGAGGTGCCCGGCGAGGAACGCGGCCGCCAGGTCGACGGCGATGGTGCCCAGGCGCAGGGTTTCGGCCACCGTCTGGTCCGCGACCTGGCCGAGGGCCGTGCCCATGAGGTGCCGCAGCAGGGATCCGGTGGCGCCGCGGGTCGGGACCGGCCTTGCGTACAGCCGCTCCATCCGGTCACCGGGCAGCGGGAAGGAGGCCCTGGGCAGCTGGAGGATCGTGACGACGGAGCGCTCCGTGAGGTCCGGGAACACCGCCTCCAGCGGATAGGCCATGTCGAAGAAGACCAGCCCGCCGCGGTCGACGGCCACGCTCGCGCGCCGCTGGGTCACCTGGATGGGGCTGCGGTGGACGAGTCCCAGCATGTAGGCCTCGGCGCCACCGCGCCGGATGTGCCGGGGCGTACGGGTGGCGTCCAGCGCGGGGAAGGAGAAGCGGGCCAGCTGTGCGGCGCCGAGATCGGTGTGCACGATCTCGGCGGGGAAGTCCCGGGCGTAGGGGCTGGCCATGGCGAGCGGCGCGAGCCGGTCCTGGATGACGTCGACGTACCAGCCGAAGCGGTCCTGGGCGGCGAGCGCGCTGTTCGACAGCGTGACCACGGACGGGGTGGTGGATGGCGTCACGCTGCCATGGTCGGGAAGCGGGTCCCGCCGGGGAAGCAGGTCTTCGGCCACGTCGGGGCCCGCGGGCCACGCGGCGGCCGGGTCAGTGGAACTGCGGGACGAGCAGGTAGAGCCCGTAGGCCACCGCGGCGGCGCACACCGTGAAGCACGCTCCCGCAGCGACGTTGCGGGCGGGGCCGGCCGGCCGGTCCGCCGCGCGCCCGGCCAGCGCGCGCACCCCCAGCGCGAACACCAGCACCACGCCGACGGTGGCGCCGAAGCTCACCACCGCGACCTCCGCCAGCGATCCCCATTTCACGTCCATGCGGTGCCTCCTGCCTCCCGGTCGGTGCCCAGTGCGGTCACGCCCCGGCCTCCGCGTCGGCCGGCGGGGTCGCGGCGGTGCCCGGCGCGTTGTTGACGTTCGCGGCGTGCACCGGGTTGCGGCGCGAGAGCAGGACGACGACGACGGCGACGACGGCCGCGGCCACCGCGATCAGCACCGTGCCCAGCGTGCCGCCGTGCACCACCGCGCCCGCCGCGACCGCGCCGACCCCGGCGGCGGCCGGCAGCGTCACCAGCCAGGCCAGCGCCATCCGCCCCGCCGTGTTCCAGTGCACCTCGGCGAGCCGGCGGCCGACTCCGGCGCCCAGGATGCCGCCGGAGCACACCTGCGTGGTGGACAGCGCGAACCCGAGGCCGGCGGAGCTGAGGATGACCGTGGCGGACGTCGACTCGGCCGTGAACCCCTGCGGCGACTCGATCTCGACGAGCTGTCTGCCCATGGTGCGCATGATCCGCCAGCCGCCGACGTACGTACCGCTCGCGATGGCCAGCCCCGCGGTCAGGATCACCCACACCGGCGGGCCCGCGTCCTGGCCGAGTGCCCCGCAGGAGATGAGGGCGAGGGTGATGACGCCCATCGTCTTCTGCGCGTCGTTGGTGCCGTGCGCGAGCGAGACCAGCGAGGCGGAGGCGATCTGGCCGGACCTGAAGCCCCGTGAGACGCCGTCCCTCGGTGCGCGGGCGGTGACCCGGTACGCCAGGTACGTGGCGGCGAGAGCGGTCAGGCCCGCCACCACCGGGGAGGCGACGGCGGGGATGACGATCTTCTCCAGCACCTTGTCGAAGTTCACCCCGCTGCGGCCCGCGCCCACCCACACCGCGCCGATCAGGCCGCCGAACAACGCGTGCGAGGAGCTGGACGGCAGCCCGAGCAGCCACGTCGTCAGGTTCCACAGGATGGCGCCGACCAGCCCGGCGAAGATCATCCCCGGTGTGACCAGGGCGTCGTCCACGATCCCGCCCGAGATCGTCTTCGCCACCTCCGTGGACAGGAAGGCCCCCGCCAGGTTCAGCACCCCGCTGATGCCGACGGCGACCTTGGGGCGCAGCGCGCCGGTCGCGACGGACGTCGCCATCGCGTTGGCGGTGTCGTGGAAGCCGTTGGTGAAGTCGAACGCCAGGGCCGTGACGATGACCGTTCCCACGAGGAAGGTGATGTGGTCCATCCGCTCAGGTAAACAGGGCCGGGCGTCCGGCCGGGCGAAGGACACGGGATGCCGGACCGCCGCCCGGGGCCTCCCCCGAACGCACCACGGGGAGAACCGCGCCGGTGGAAGCCTCTGCGATGAACCCGGGACCGGACGGGCGCACGCGGCATCACCCCGGGTACGCCGAACCGCCGGGCGCGGCCGGTCGATTGTGCTGGGGTTCTCTGCGCAGGCCGGAGCGATCCGGCCAGCGGCGCCGGGGCGGCCGCCCCGCGCCCGGCCGAACAGGTGTCCAGTTCGCGCGGTCCGCGGAGCACCGCGGTGTGCTCCGCCGGCCGCCCGGGGTTCCGGGCGGTGCTCTGTTCTCGGCCACGGGGCCGCATGGGCGAAACATCGACGTTACGTGAACGGGTTCTTACCATGCGTCGGCAGAGCCCTCGTGCGGCGCGGCGCGCTCCACCGCGCCACGCACGACGCGGCCACGTCCCACGGCGCCACCGCACACGCCCCACGTACGCCAGTGCCACCGCGTCACCCCCCACCCCACGGCAACCCGTTCCGGGACGGCACGGACCCCGCCGTCCGGCGCCGCTGTGCCGCCCGCCCCCGCCGCCGTACCCGGCACGGTGCCCGTGGGTCCCTCCCGCGAGAAAGCGAAGTGCACCCATGTCTCCTGACGGTCCCTCCACCCGGACGAGACGGCGCGTCAGACGCCTCGTCGCCCTCGTCGCGGCCGTGGTCGCAGCCCTGCTGACGACGATGCTGGTACCTCCCGGCGCCGTCGCCGGCCCGTCCGGCCGCTCGACGGCCACCCCGCAGGAGTGGCAGAGCGCCATCTCCCAGCTCGCCACGCCGGGCAAGGGGTGCTACACCGCCACCTACCCGGCGCTCACCTGGCAGGGCGCGGCCTGCGCCACGGCGCCGGACCGGACCTACGCGCCGCGGTCCGGCGGCGGCGCCGCGGCGCCGCACCTGCCCGCGGTCGCGCGGAAGGCGACCGGCTCGGCCGCCACGCCCTACGTGGTCGGCGACGGCATCGACTACTCCGCCGGGGTACCCGGCATGACCGCGGCGACCGGTTCGTTCACCGAGGTCTCCGGCGTGACGAGCGAGACCGGCGGCGGCGTCGCCGACTCGTACTCCCTCCAGCTGAACAGCGCGCCGTTCAGCAGCCCGCTGTGCGCCGGGCACGCGGGCTGCCAGGGCTGGGAGCAGTTCGTCTTCTCCAACCCCGGCTCGGCCGGCAGCGCGGCCTTCATCCAGTTCTGGCTGCTCGGCTACTCCGCGGCCTGCCCGGCGGGCTGGTCGACGTACTCCTTCAACTGCTACCGCAACGGGCCCGCCGTCCCGGTGGCCGCGCAGCCGATCACCAACCTGGCGAACCTGAGCCTGTCGGGGAACGTGACGGCCACAGCGGACACCGTGGTGATGTCGACGGGCACCGGTACCGTCAGCGCGGCCACCGCGGACAGCACGCTGGGCCTGTCGACGGCCTGGAACGCGGTCGAGTTCATGATCGGCGGCGACGGCGGCGCCTCGGAGGCCGAGTTCAACCCCGGTTCGACGATCACCGTGCAGACCGTCACCCACAACGGCACCACGACCGCGCCGACCTGCCTGATGGAGGGGTTCACCGGCGAGACCAACAACCTGAACCTCGTCACCACCGCCGTCTACGGGCCGGGCCCCTCGCCGTCCCTGCGCAGCCGGCAGAGCAATATCCTGACCACCCCGCCCTCCTGCGCGGCCGCCAAGGGCACCGGTGACACGCACCTGCAGACCTTCGGCGGCACCTACTACGACTTCCAGGCGGAGGGCACCTTCACCCTGGCGAGGTCCTCGGCCATGACCGTCCAGTCCCACCAGGTCTCGGGGGCCTCCCTGGGCTGGCCGGGCGCGTCGGTCAACAGCGGTGTCGCCACCCGGATGGGCGCCGACACCGTCGCGGTGTGCGCGGCCGGCGGCCTGGTCGTCAACGGCTCGGCCACCTCGCTGGACCCGGGCGCGAGGATCACCCTGCCCTCGGGCGACACGATCGTGCGCGACGGCAGCCAGTACGTCGTGACCGACCCGCAGGGCGACAGCATGGCCGCGACCGTCAACACCGGTTACGTGGACGTCCACGTCGGCCTCGGCTCCTACCCGCAGCCGGTGGTCGGGCTGCTGGCCAACGCGCCGGGCACCACCAACCAGCTCAAGACCAGCACCGGCCTGGTCCTGCCCATCCCGCTGGACCTGCAGACCCTCTACAACGTCTACGGCAACAGCTGGCGCGTACCGGACAGCCAGTCGCTGGTCGCGGTCTGCGGCGACAGCGGCGCGGACGCCAACCCGACCACGCCCTTCTGGGAGAACCAGCTGCCCAAGAACGTCCACGACAACGCGCTGGCGGTGTGCCGGAACGCCGCGGTGCAGAACGCCACGCTGCTGGAGGCCTGCACGCTGGACGTCGCGGTGCTCGGCGCGGACGCGGCCAGGGAGTTCACCGGCGCGAGCGCACCGGTGAACGTCGCCTTCAGCGAGGACACCCAGGCGGTGACGGACGGCGAGGTGGTGACCATCCCGCTGCCGGCCGGTGTGCACAGCCGGTTCGTACGCCTCACCTACACCGCCAACAGCGCGCAGACCGGCGCGCAGGCGGGCGAGTTCGCCGTCTACGACGCCACCGGCCGCAACCTGGCCGTCGGCGCCCCGGTGACCGCCAGCAGTTCGGCCTCCGGGCTGCCCGCCGCCAACGCGGTGGACGGCAACACCCGTACGTACTGGCAGAGTGTGGCCAGCGCGGCCGCGGGCGGCTGGCCCTCCACCCTGACCGTCGACCTCGGCGCACCGGCCACCGCCACCGCGGTCGGCATCGCCCTGCCGTACACCTTCGCCCCCAGGACCCAGACGCTGTCCGTCCAGGGCTCGGCCGACGGGGCGGTCTGGACGACGCTCGTCGGGCCCAGGACCTACCAGTGGGCCCCGAGCTGACCGCCTGACCGCCGTGCCCGCCCGCGGCGTCTCCGTTCGCTGATGACCGGCCCGGTGCGCGGGCCCGGAGCCTCCCGGGGTTCCGGGCCCGCGCACCCGCCCCGTGGGCGGTCCGTCAGCCGCGCGTTCCCGGAGCGCCGTCGTACAGGACGGGGTTGAGGGGGGTGGCGGGGACCTGGCCGACGGCGGCGCCGGGCATCCAGGCGCGGTCGTGCGCCTGGTGGGCGTTGGCGGGCTCGGTGACCCTGATGTCGGCGTCCATGTAGATGACCGTCATGACACGGCGGGGCTGCGTACCGCCGTTCGGGCCGGCGTGGTGGAAGGTCCACCCGCGGTGGAAACTGGCGTCGCCGAGGGCGAACGGCTCGACGACGTCCTCGAAGTCCTGCTCGGCCAGGGCTTGTACGAGCTGCCGCTCGGACTCGTCGGAGATCGGCAGGTCGCGGCCGTGCGCGAAGTTGTGGCTGCCGCGCGCGAAGGCCAGCGGGCCCATCGCGAGGGGCGTCTCCTGGAGCGGCAGCCAGACGGTCACACAGCGGTCGGAGGACAGCGGCCAGTAGTACTGGTCGGCATGCCACGGGGTGATGCCGCCGCTCGGTTCCTTGTAGAGGGCCTGGTCGTGGTAGAGCCGGACGGCGTGCACTCCCAGCAGGGCCGCCGCGATACCGGCCAGCCGCCGGGAGAAGACCAGCCGCCTGACGCTCTCGTTCTCCCGCCACAGGTTGGTCACCTGGAGGAACGCCCTGCCGTAGGTGTCGCGTTCGCCCAGCGGCAGGTGCTGGGTGTTCAGCCGGATCACCTCCGCGGTGATCACCGGCTCGTAGCGTCCGACCGTCTCCGGCGAGAGCACACCGGACAGGTGCACGAAGCCGTCGCGGTTGAAGTCGGCGGCCGCGGTCGGCGGCAGGCCCGGATAGGGAACGTCCAGTTCGTCGGTCCCGGTTGCCGTGGTCACGGTCACTTCGGTGTCACTCCTTGCGTCCGGGGGTGGGGCGGGGATCACGGTCGCAGGCGGGGCACGGGTGCTGCCACGTCTGTGTTGCCCACTTCCGGTACTCAGTTGACACTTACCCGGCGGCGCTCGTCCGGGCTACGCTCGCCCGCGTGAAGCCGCGCTACGAGCAGCCGCACTCCCCCGACGGCACGACGCTCCTCAGCTACCTCCGCCGGGAGGCGGCGTACGGCTTCGGCTGGCACTACCACCGCGAGTACGAACTCACCCTCATCACCGAGGGCTCGGGCACCCGCTATGTGGGTACCACCGTCGAGCGCTACCGGCGGGGGGATCTCGTCCTGCTCGGCCCCGACCTGCCGCACACCTTCGTCTCGGACCCGGACGCCGGACCGGCCGGGGCGGCGGTGACACAGTTCCGGCACGACTTCCTCGGCCCCGGCTTCTTCGCCCTGCCGCAGTTCCACGCCCTCGCGGACCTGCTGGCCCGTTCCGTCCGCGGCCTGCGCTTCGACGGTGTCGACGACGGGACGCGGGCGCTGCTGGCCGCGCTCCCGGCGGCGGAGGCCGCGGCGCAGACGGTGACGCTGCTGGACGTGCTGTGCCGGCTCGCCGCGGACGCCGCCCCCACCGCGATCACCGGCCCCGGCTACACCCCGGCGCCGGGCAGCGCGGTACGCAGCCGTATCGACGCGGTGTGCCGGCACCTCCAGCACACCCACACCGGCCCGGTGCACCAGGACGAGGTCGCCGCCCTGGTGCACATGTCCCCGACCTCCTTCAGCCGCTTCTTCCGCACCGCGATGGGCCGCACCTTCACCGACTACGTCAACCAGCTGCGCATCGAGACCGCCTGCGCCCTCCTCACCACCACGTCCCTCCCGGTCACGACCGTCGCCACCCGCAGCGGCTACCGCAACCTGTCCAACTTCAACCGCCGCTTCCGCGAACTGAAGGGCCTGCGCCCGACCGAATACCGCGCGGCCCACCGCGAACCCCCGCCCACGTCCCCCGGCCCACCCGCCCACCGACCGCGGACCGATCCCGCTCCGGCCGACGCAGCGTCAGTACTGGAGCGGGTGATCGTGGTGTGACGGGTGCTTCCGTCGAATGGTTGCAGTTCTTGCTGGATCTCCTCAAAACCTTGCGGAGCCGGGGGCGCCGGACCCAGGATGACCCGGCTGGTGTCGGGGCACGGCGGACATGTCGAGGGGCGGCGGGCGATGGCTGGACCGGTACCGGGGGCGTTGCTGGGCGGGGTACGGATGACCGACCGGGTCGTGGTGCCCTTCGAGGGGGCGGGGGCCGGGGTCGGCGGGCTGACCTGGGGGCAGCGCAAGGTGTGGACGCTGATGGGGCAGGCGGGCACATCGATGAGCATGGGCGGGGCCGTGCCCGTCACCGACGGCCGTAACGTCGCCCACCTCGCGGCCGAACTGCGGTTCTTCCTCAGCCGCTACGCCTCGATGCGGGCCCGTGTCCGCACCGGCGCGGACGGCGATCCCGTGCAGGAGGTGTACGGCTCGGGCCGGGCCGAGCTGGGGATACTCGACACCCCGGACGGCGGCGACCCGGACCGGGTCGCGCGGGAGCTGGCGGAGCAGTGGGAGGCCACGCCGTTCGACCACGCCGAGGAGTGGCCGATCCGGATGGCGGCGGTGCGCAGCCACGGCCGGGTCACCCATGTGGTGGTGACGATCTCGCACATCGCCACCGACGGAGGCGGCATCGCCGTCATGCTCCGCGAACTGGCCGAGCGCGACCGGGGCACCGGCGGGGCGGAGGGACCGGCGCCCGCGATGGGTCCGCTGGAACTGGCCGCGCTCCAGCGGACACCGTCCGCCCGGCGGCAGAACGACATCTCGCTGCGCCACTGGGAGCGTCTGCTGCGCACCGCAGGACCCCGGCGGTTCGGCCCCCGCGTCGAGCGCGGCGAACCGCGCTACCGGCTCGGCGTCTTCACCTCCCCCGCCCTGCACCTGGCCTCGAAGGCGGTGGCCGCCCGTACCGGCGACACGGCGTCCTCGGTGCTGCTCGCCGCGTACGCGGTCGCGGTGGCGCGGCTGACGGGCATCACCCCCGCCCTGATCCAGGTCGTCGTCAGCAACCGGTTCCGGCCGGGGCTGGCCGGGGTGTCCCACCCGCTCTCCGTGAACGGCCTGTTCATGGTCGATGTCGCCGACGCCTCCTTCGAAGAGGTCGTGGCGCGCACCCGGCGGGCGCTGGCCCTGTGCTCGAAGCACGCCTACTACGACCCGGGCGCGCTGGACGCGCTGCGCGCCCGCGTCGACCGGGAGCGCGGCGAATCCGTCGAGACCTCCTGCCTGTTCAACGACCGCAGGCTCGGCGCGGTCGCCGAACCGCCGGGCCGGGTGCCGCCCTCCCGGCAGGAGCTGGAGGCCGCGCGGGCGGGGAGCGCCCTGCGCTGGGGCAAGCCGTTCGAGACGTACCTGGACACGCTGATGGTCCAGGTCGGGGCGGCCGAGGACACGGTGGAGCTGGAGATCCAGGTGGACACCCACCATGTGTCCGCGGACGGCGTGCACGCGCTGATGCTCGACCTGGAGGAGCTGGTCGTCGCGGCGGCGCTCGACCCGGCCACCCCGACCGGTGTGCGGGCGGCGGTGCCGGTCAGCGGTCTCTGAGCGGCCGTACGGCATGGCCGGAGATCCACACCACCACACCGCCGTCGTTCTCGCGGATCGCGGCGATCAGCTCCTTCGCGCCCTCCACTCCCTGGTCCGCGAAGCCCTGGAGCTTGTCGATGTCGTCCCTGGTGAGATGGCACTCCTCGCTGTCGCGTCCGCCTCCGTCGTGCCCCCAGAGCCAGGGGGCGATCGCACGCTTGAGGGCGTCGGGCAGCTCGTGCCTCGGGCGGGGGCTGCCCGGCCGCCAGTACAACCTGCGGGGCATGGTGACCTTCCCGGTGCGTCGGGCGCCCACCACACGCCTGCGGGGGCGCAGATCACGTTCGTCCGCTCAGCTTTCCAGACCTACGGCCCCCAGGTCGCGCACGCCGTCTAGAACTGCCCCTGCCGCGGGGCCTCCACCCGCAGCAGCTCGACGTCGTGGGCGGGGAGGGACGGCCGCCGGAGGAACACCAGCGTGACGGCCAGCTCCGTGGAGACGAAGGCGAAGCCGTTCTCCACCGCGAGCACCGTGATGTTGTGCGTCGACGACAGGTTGCGGTGCGGGACCAGGCCGTAGAGGAAGACGCGGCCGGGCACGTGCAGCTCGCCGCCCTCGTCGTCGTCGGGCGGGAACCCGGGGATCTCCGGGGTGTGCGGGCGCACCGAGACGATCAGCGGTTCGGTCAGTCCCTCGGGCAGGACGACGTCCTCGGGGGGCAGCAGCGTCCGCAGGTGCCATCCCTCGGCCACCGCCCGCTCGCTGAGGGACGCGCAGTAGGCCTCGACGGCCTCCGCCACCGAGCCGGGCGGCGGGACCGCCGCCGACGGCGGCCGGGGCGCGGGCGGGGCGTCCGGCGGCGGGGCGTCGACGGGCAGGTGCAGGGTCACCACGCAGGTGCCCGTCCCGCTTTCCCGGGCGACGGTCACCCGCTGGGCCAGGGCGGTGCGCTGCCGGTCCCTGGTCCCGCCGAGGGTGACGAGCACGGCGAACGAGGCGAGCCGGTCGTCCGGGGAGAGGGCGGCACCGGTGGACGGGCCCGCCCGCCGCCAGACCGATCCGCCGGAGAGGTCCAGCACCTCGACCGGCACCACCAGCGTGGGGTCCTCGTCGCGCGCACGGCAGTGCAGGGCGAACTGCAGCCCCTCCTCGACGCTCACCTCCCCGGCCGCCAGGAAGCTCTCCAGCCGGCCCCTGAAGGCGTCGCGGCCCTGCTCCCGCCGTCCCCGCGTCCACGCGGCGAGGAAGCCGACGAACGTGCCCATCACCCGTTCCGCGGCGGCCGCGACCCTGCTCGCCGTTTCGTCCAGCCGCAGCTCGCCGAGGACGCGGGCGAGCAGCCGCTCCACGGACGCGTCGGACGGGGCCTCCGTCCGCGCGGGCGCGGAGGCCCGGTTGCGGACCAGCGCGGGGGCGGCCTCGTGGTCCTCCTCCCGGACGCCCGAGACGCGGTAGGCGGCGGAGCCCTGCGCCAGGGCGGTGGCGCTGCCCACGAGTGCGCGGGCGGTCAGGAGGGGCGGCGCGGAGGGCACCCCTTCCGCAGCCGTCCGCAGGAGGTCCTCGGTGAAGGCCGGCGGACCCGCGGACGCGTACCGCGCCGTGAGCCACGTCGTGCTCTGGCGGCCCGCGTCCGGGGGCGGGGACGGGTGCTCCGCCTCTGCGGGCAGGCACAGGTCCTGGATCACCACGACGTGGGCGACGTCGAGACTGCGCAGGGTGGGCACCGGGCCGCCGGGGAGTGTCCCCAGGCCCGGGGACCGCTCCGTGCCGCCCTCCCCGTGGCCGATCACGTAGACGAGCAGGGCGTCGGCCGCCGTCGGGGCGATCCGGGCGATCGCGTCCCTCGTCTGCCCGTTCGTGGGATCGACGAGTCGCACGCACCGGTCGGGCGGCAGGTTCCACCCGTCCGGCGAGGTGAGCAGGGCGGCGACGTCGTCCAGAGCCGCGACCACCGCGTCCGCGTACGGGCCCGGCCCGCTGCCCGTGGTGGTGTCACCGACCAGGAGGGCGGCGCTCGCCGCGGGGTCCGGCAGCTCGTGCCGGGCTTCCGCGGCGCCGGCCGGTCCGCCGTCCGCCGGGAGCCACCGGGTGCGCTCCGCCCCGGCCCGCAGCGCCGCCATGACCTCGGCGGAGGCATAGGCGAAAGGCCGCAGGGACTCCGGCAGTTCGTCGGTGTCGAGCGCGGCGAGCGCGTTCAGCCCCCGGCCCGGCAGCCGGGTCCGCTCGGCGATGTAGCGGCTCAGCGCGTCGAGGACCTGCCATGCGTCATGGCGTCCGGCGATCTTGCTCAGCGGGGCGCGGGCCTGCTCCCGGAAGGTGACGAGCTGTGTGTCCTGCTCCGAGGTGCGGATCTCCAGCACGCCGCTCATCAGCAGTTCGGCGATGTCGGACGTGGTCGCCTCGGGGATGACCTCCTGGCGGATGAGCTGGATCAGCGGCAGGCTCAGCCGCCGGAAGGGGCTGCAGATCGCGGCCAGCCGGATGGCCGGGCGCGAGGCGGTGCGGAGGAAGGCCCGGACGTGGTCGGGGCTTCCGGGTCCGCCCTCGTCCTCCCCCCAGGGGACACGGCCCGCGCCCGGCGGGTCCGGCGGCTGCGGGTCGGTGAACGGGGACTCGCCCCCGGCGCCGCCCGGCCCGGTGAACGGCGACTCCGCCTCGCCGAACGGGAAGCCGGTGAACGGCGACTCCGGTCCGCCGAACGGTGTCACCAGCACCGCCTCGTACCCTTCGGGCGCGCCCCGGACGAGTCCCCGCGCCCACCGCTGGAGCGCGTGGGCGGTCAGGGTGAGGGTGGGCACGGCCACGTAGCGGCTGGTGTCGCCCAGTACGGCGCGCAGGTGCGGGGGCACGGTGTAGGTGAGAGCGGTGTTGCGCTCGCCGGGGAGCCGGTTGCGCACCCGGACCGCGGGCAGGTCGAGGGCGGTGCGGTGCCACAGGCGTGACGGCAGCGGGTTGGCGATGGAGAGCGATCCGCGGCCCGCCCAGTCGCGCAGCATCTGCCACACCTCGGCCCCGTACCAGGCGGGTGCGACGCAGTCGGACACGACGAGCACCAGGCGGCGGCCGTCGGGGGACGTCACACCGTGCGAGCCGACGAGCCGGCCGTGGGCGTCCGTCACGTACGGATGGGGTTCGGTCGACAGCCGCCACCGCTGCACCTGGCGGAAGGCCCCGGAGTTCTCCAGCAGCGCGGCGAACTCCTCGACCGCTTCGTGCCAGACCTCCATGGACAGGTGGGTGTCGACCACCAGCAGGATGTCGAACCATCGCTCCGGCAACGGGCCGATGACCGGGAGGAGTTCGCCGCCGCGGCTGTAGGAGTCGATGGTGGCGGCCAGGTCCAGGCCGGAGCGCCGGCCGTTGCGGAAGCGGCGCATGAACGGGCGCAGCGAGCGGGCCAGTTCGACTGCCTGCGGCAGGGCCCGCCCGGAGGCGACGGTCACCCGCGCGCCGCCGGTGTCCTCCTGCGCGTCATGGTTCTCGTACAGCCGGTACGGGGTGTGCCGCGCGCCTTCTGCGGGGTCCGCGCGGCCTGCGGGCGGTTCCGGCGGCGGCAGCGCGGCGGCCGGCGGCGGGGATGCGGACGGTGCTGGCGCCGCAGCAACGTCCGCTGCGGCGGACGGGTCCTCACCTGCGCTCCCGTGCTGCTGCCCGGACGCGGCGGCCAGCCACAGGACGTCCGCGACGAACGCCGCGTCGTGGTATTCCGGCGGCAGCACGCCGATGAGGGCGTCCAGCACCCGTCCGAGCACGTCACGCCCCGGACAGGTTGCGCAGCAGGTAGCGGATCAGCCGCTCGCGCTGCTCCCCGGTGGGCCCCTGGCTGTCCGTCACCAGCTTGACGGCGTTCAGCAGCTGGTCGACGGCCAGCGCCTCCCCGCGCGCGACCCGGCTGACGAACTCGTCGACCAGGGCGGAGGCCTCGTCCGTCACCGCCTGCCCGACGTGTGCCTCGACCGCGGAGCGCAGCAGGTCCGCGGACAGCGGCGGCATGTCGTAGCGGATGGAGCGGCGCAGGAAGGGCGCGGGGAATTCCCGCTCCCCGTTGCTGGTCATCACGATGAAGGGGAAGCGGTCGCACTGCACCCGGCCGTTGCGGATCCCGTAGGGCGGCAGTTCGTCCGCGGCCTCCTCGCCGTCGCCGCGCCAGCGCCGGACCGGCACCACCGGACGGCGGTTGCGGACCAGTTCGGGTATCTCGTAGGCGCCGCGCTCCAGGACGTCGAGCAGGTCGCTGGGCAGGTCCAGGTCGCTCTTGTCGATCTCGTCGATGAGCAGGGCGCGCGGCCGGGTGGCGTCGGGCAGCAGGGCCGTTCCCAGCGGCCCCAGCTGGAGGAACGCGGCGATGTCGTCCGGGGCGTGCGCGGCCGTGTCCCGTTCCGGCTCCGTCCCGGGCTCCGGCTCGGCCTGCGGTCGCTGCGCGGACTGGGCCAGGCGGAGGGTGTGGATGTGGCCCAGCGCGTCGTAGCGGTAGAGCCCGTCGGACAGCGTGCTGCGGGAGGTGATGTGCCAGCGCAGCACGGGGCCGAGCCGCAGTTCGTCGGCCACCTGCTCGATGACGGTGGACTTCCCGCTCCCGGCCGGACCCGTGATGAGCAGCGGGCGGTGCAGGAAGACGGCGGCGTTGACCGCGTCGACGAGTCCCTGCGGCGGCTGGAAGGTGTGCGGCGCGGAACGGCGGGGGAAGGTCCGCCACGGCGGCGGTTCGGGGAGGACGACATCGTGGGGCTTGCCCGTGCCGTTGTAGTAGGCGTTCCAGCTCATCGCGCACTCCCTGCTGACAGCATGACGTTTCCCTGGAACCACCGGCAGAAGTCGAGCCAGGGCAGGTCGTGCCACGCGGCCCGCAGTTCGGCGAGTTCCGCGAGGCGGTCGTCGCCGTCCTCGGCGCCCGGCGGGCAGTCGGCCGTGCCGCTCTGCCCCGACCAGCGCAGCTGGTGTGCGCGGACGAACTCGGCGGGCAGCTTCTCCCAGTACCGCGCCAGGGCGGGCGGCGGCTCGTGCACGACGTGGTGCTCCTCTCCCGGCCACAGCAGCACCGGGGTGTAGGGGAGCAGGGTCTGGACGAGTTCGGTGAAGTCGCGCGAGCGCTGGCCGATGCCGATCGCCCACTGGTAGGAGCCCTTCCGCAGCTGGTCGCGCAGATGCTTCCCGTCGCCCGTCGCGAGCGGGTCCAGCCAGTCGACCGGTGCCTGGCCGGTGGTGAGGACGTGGTGCTGCCACTGGGTCAGGCGGGTCCGGGCGGTGTCGTTGATGCCGCGGAAGTGGCGGGGCACGAACAGCCGGTCGGTCCAGCGCAGCACCACCGTGCGGTCCACGCCGAGGAGGTAGAGGCCGACCTCCACCTCCTCGGGCCGCCAGGTCGGCAGCAGCGCGGCGGGCACCACCATGTCGATGTGGTGCAGCCGGGCGTCGGCGGGGAGCTGGTCCTCCGCCCAGTGCACCACCTCGGTCAGCGCCTCCTCGACGCCGGCCTGCGTCGGCACACAGGGGAAGGACTTGAGCGGCAGGGTCTCCTCGCCCCTGCGCAGCCAGACCGACAGCGAGTCGGGCCAGTCGATACGGGCCGCGTGCAGGCTCACCACCAGGCTCGTCTCGCGCTGCCGCTGCTGGTACCGGGACCACTCGCGGGCGTCGTTGAGTTCCACCGTGACGCCGTGGGCGTCGGCCCACTGCTGGACGTCGCTGCCGGACGCGTCCAGCTCGCAGGCCTCGGCGACGGCGACCACGCAGCGGGCCACGGCCTGCACCGGCGTCCGGCGGCCGTCCATGGTGGTCTGGCGCAGCGCCGCGTGCTCCAGGAAGTACGTGAGCAGGCCGCTGCCGGACAGTCCCGGGTCGGCGCGCAGCGGTTCGTGGGTGTCGCGCCGCAGGGTGTTCAGTTCGGCCATCGCCCGGTGCACCGTGTAGCTCGTCAGCTCACGCCCGGCCCACTTGAGCAGGAACGCGGCGGTGTCGTGCGCCAGCAGCAGCGCGTCGGCCACCTCGCGTACCCGCAGCGCGGCGAAGTCCTGGCTGCGGGCGGCGAGTTCGCGCAGCCTGAGCAGACCGTCCCGGCCGCCGGTCTCGCCGGTCTCGGTCCCCTGCGGCCACGCCCGCAGTGCCGCGGCCAGGTCGGCCCGTCCGATCCGGCCCAGTCCCCCGGTGGTGTTCACCGGCCCGCGCCGGGCGTTGACCGCGAGCCACAGCCCGTCCTCGGACGCGGCGGGCACACCGTCGTAGAGCAGCGCGACGGCGTCCTGGCTCCGCAACGCCCCGATCAGCGCGTCGCGGTAGAAGCTCACGGGTACGAACTCGCCCGCGTCGTCGAAGCCCTCCCGGATCCGCCGGGTGATCTGCCGGGTGAAGTCCAGCGCGTAGGCGGGTTCCCCGGCAGGGGCCGCGGCGAGCACCGCGACCCGCACCTGACCGCCCTGGAACCCTCCGGCCAGCGCCTCGGACGTGGCCAGCCCGGCGCCGGACTGGCACGTGTCGAGCAGCACGATGACCCCGGCCACGCCCTGCTGGTTGGCCGCCGCCGTGATCAGGCCGTTCACGTCGACCGAACTGTTCGCGTCCTCCGGCAGGGAGTTGCTCGCCATGTAGTAGAGGCGCGACGCACCGCGCGGCGACTGCCCGTGGCCGACGAAGGCCAGGACGAGGACGGCGTGCGCCTCCCCCGCCCGCACGATGGCTCCCCGGACCGCGGCCTCGACGGCGGGCTGGTCGGCGCGCCCCGACCGCACGAGCTGCGCGGCGGGTGTCCTGCTCCCCCGGCAGGCGCCCAGCGCGGGGTCGGTGAGGACGCCGTGCAGTTCCTCCGCCACCTCGACGAGACCGGTGAGCGGCTGTTCGGCCTCGCACTGGGTCGCCACCACCAGGCAGTGCCTGGCCCGGTGGACCGGGTCCGGGACCACCGCGTTCATGACGGGACGGCGGAAAGACGCGCGACCGCGGCCATCACCGGTTCGGCGACTTCCTCGCGCCGCAGGTAGGTGGTGGCCGGATGCGTCCACAGGGCCCGGGACGACAGCGGCACCGGCTCGGGCCGTACCCCGCCGGGGCCGGGCGCCACCAGGTCGGCGAGGCGGCGCCGGGGGACGACGGGGTCGTCGCCGTCCCAGAGGTCCAGCCACCGCTCCACGGTCGGCGGCACCGCAGGGGGCCGGGGCGAAAGCCGCTGCCAGATCAGCGCGTTGGTCGCGAGGGGCGATCCGAGGGTGACGAAGAGCGGGACGGGACCCCCGTACTCGGCGAGGGCCTCCAGTGCCACCACGGAGCCGAGGGAGTGTCCGACGACGATCGCCGGCCGCCGGGGATCCAGGACGTCGAGCACCCGGGCCCTGATCCGCGCGTCCAGCGTCGTCGTCCGGCCGTCCGGACCGGGTCGTTCCTCGCCGCGGCGCAGGTAGCGTCCGGGCTGGGACAGGATCCCGAAGGCCCGGACGGCGCTGGCCCGCTGCACGCCGGTCTGCACCCCGGGTAAGCGGGCGAGTTTCGCGCACACCGCCGCGGCCCGGCGGACCACGCCGCCCACTCCCTCCTGTTCCAGGGGCCGCCCGGCCGGGTCCACCGGCTCCGGTTCCGCCTGGACCCGCAGCCGGGCGAGCGCGGCGGCCTGACCGGGCTCGGACGGGACCGGTAACGCGTCGATGACCTCGCACACGACGGCGAGGGTGAGCAGCGCGAGCTCCTCGTCCTCCTCCGGCCCGCCGGGGCCCTGCTCGTGGCGGCCGGATCCGAAGAGGTCGCCGTAGTGGGCGAAGGCGGTGTCCACCGCCCAGTCCATCGTCAGACCCGACACGGCGTCCGCGTACCCGGCCTTCCTCGCACCCTCGGCCAGCGCGCTCTTCCAGCTGTGCCGCTCCTCGTCCACCTCGCGCGGCCCGCCGATGCCGTGGACCAGCACCAGCTGCGGTTTGCCCGTCGTCCCCACGACCGTCCTCCCCCTGCCCCCGCCCTGTGCCCGACGGCCGCGGAGGCCGTCCTCGTAAGAGCGATGAAACCGTACCAACGTACGCATCACGCGGTGCGGTAATCGGGTCACATTCACGGACAACCCACGGCCGATCCCCCACCGTCCGCCGCGCCGTCCGACGGCGCCGCTCGCGCCGCCCACCCGGAAGCGGCGCGGCCGGGGCCCGGCACGGCCGTCTTGACGGCGCTCCCGGTTCCCCCGAAACTTTCGTGGGAGCGCTCCCATCCTCACTTCCACCCCAGAAGGAGCACCCCGTGATCCCCCACTCACTCCGCTCCCACCCGCCGAGACCGCGCGGGCGGGCCCGGCGGCTGCGTTCCCGCGTCCTCGGGACGCTGGCCGTGGCCGGTCTCCTCGGCGCCGCGCTGGCCGCCCCGGCGGGTGCCGCGACCGGCGCCGGCGACGAGGCGCCGGAGCAGATCGTCAACGGCGACTTCTCCGGCGGCGCCACCGCCCCCTGGTGGTGGACGGACAACAACCCGGCCTCCGTGGTGGACGGCCGGCTCTGCGCCGACATCCCCGCGGGCACGACCAACCCGTGGGACGCCATCATCGGGCAGAACGACCTGCCCCTCCTGGCCGGTGAGAGCTACACGCTCAGCTACACCGCGACCGCCTCCGTACCGGTCACGATCACCACCAACGTGCAGATGGCCGTCGACCCGTACACGACCGAGCTGTCCGAGCACGACCAGCTCACCGACGCCGCGGTGCCGATCGTCCACACCTTCACCGCCCGCACGGACAACGACGCCGCGCAGCTCGCCTTCCAGGTCGGCGGCAGCTCCAAGGCGTTCACCCTGTGCCTCGACGACATCTCCCTGCGCGGCGGTGCGGAACCCCCCGTCTACACGCCCGACACCGGCTCCCCGGTCCGGGTCAACCAGGTCGGCTACCTGCCCGGCGGGCCCAAGGACGGCACCTTCGTCACCGAGGCGACCGACCCGCAGACCTGGACGCTGAAGAACGCGGCCGGGACCGCAGTCGCCACCGGTGCCACCGTGCCCGGCGGCACCGACCCGACCTCCGGCCAGAACGTCCAGACGTTCGACTTCAGCGGCTACACCACCACCGGCGACGGCTACACCGTCACCATCGGCGACCAGACGAGCGAGCCGTTCACCATCGCCGACGACGTCTACGCCGCGCTGCGGACCGACTCGCTCGCCTACTACTACGACCAGCGCAGCGGTATCGCGATCGACGGCTCGATCGCCGGAGCCGCCTACGCCCGCCCCGCCGGGCACCTGAACGTCGCCCCCAACACCGGTGACAACCACGTGCCCTGCCAGCCGGGCGTGTGCGACTACACCCTGGACGCCGCGGGCGGCTGGTACGACGCGGGCGACCAGGGCAAGTACGTGGTCAACGGCGGCATCGCGGTCTCCGAGCTGATGAACGCCTACGAGCGCACACTGACCGCCCACGGCGCCGACGGCGCGCCGCTCGGCGACGGCAAGCTGAAGGTGCCCGAGCACGGCAACGGCGTGCCGGACATCCTCGACGAGGCCCGCTGGGAACTGAACTTCCTGATGGAGATGCAGGTCCCCGACGGTCAGCAGCTGGCCGGCATGGCCCACCACAAGCTGCACGACCAGGCCTGGACCGGGCTCCCGCAGGCGCCGGACAAGGACGCGCAGCCGCGCCGGCTCCACCCGCCGTCCACCGCGGCCACCCTCAACCTGGCCGCGGCCGGCGCCCAGTGCGCCCGGCTGTTCCGGCCCTACGACGCCGCCTTCGCCGACCGCTGCCTCACCGCGTCGCAGAAGGCGTGGACCGCGGCCCTGGCCCACCCGGACCTCTACGCCGACCCGAACGACGCCACCGGCGGCGGCGCCTACAGCGACGACAACGTCACCGACGAGTTCTACTGGGCCGCGGCGGAGCTGTTCATCACCACCGGCGAGGACACCTACCGCCGGGCGGTCCTCGACTCCCCGCTGCACGGCGACACCGCCGCGGTCTTCCCGCCCGACGGGTTCTCCTGGGGCTCCACCGCGGCGCTCGGCGCGCTGGACCTGGCCACCGTGCCCAGCAAGCTGACGGCCGACCAGCTCGCGGGCGTGCGCGCCATGGTGACGCAGGCCGCCGACGGCTACGCCCGGGACTCCCGCGACGCGCTCTACGGCCTGCCGTACGCGCCCGCGGGCAACCACTACGTGTGGGGCTCCAACAGCCAGGTCCTCAACAACGCGGTCGTGCTCGGCGTCGCCGCCGACCTGACCGGCGACACGGCCTACCGCGACGCGGTCGTGCACGCCCTCGACTACGTCCTGGGGCGCAACCCGCTCAACCAGTCGTACGTCACCGGTTTCGGCGAGCGCAACTCGCACAACCAGCACAGCCGCATCTGGGCGCACGAACTCGACGCGGACCTGCCCAACCCGCCCGCGGGCACCCTGGCCGGAGGCCCGGACAACGCGCTGGAGGACCCCACCGCGCAGAGCAAGCTGACCGGCTGCGCACCGGCCATGTGCTACATCGACGACATCGAGTCGTACTCCACCAACGAGAGCGCCATCAACTGGAACGCGCCGCTGGCCTGGGTCGCCTCCTACGCCGACGACCTCGGCATCGCCGGGGAGGGCGGCGGTACGGCGCCCTGCCAGGTCACGTACACCTCGTACCGGTGGAGCGGCGGCTTCACCACCCTGGTGACGCTTCGGAACACCGGCACCGCGCCGCTGTCCCCGTGGAAGCTGACGTGGTCCTTCGCCGACGACCAGCGGATCACCGACCGCTGGCAGGCGGAGATCTCCCAGAACGGACGGGACGTCACGGCGGGGCCGGTGAGCTGGAACGCCACCCTGCCACCCGGCGCGTCCGCCGGTTTCGGCTTCAACGGCACATCGAGCGGCCAGGTGAGCGATCCGAAGGCGTTCACGGTGAACGGCCGTACCTGCGCCACAACCGGGTGACGGGCGGGCGCCGCTGAGCGCCGCCGTGCCCGGCGCCCGTCCCGGTCCGCGCGTGGGCGTCGGGGGCAACTCGGGTGACAGCCCGCGCGCCACCCGGCGCGCGGGCTAAAATCCCAGCGGACGGGTCCGGGGCCGTGGCCTTCCGCACCACCGGGGTCCGGCGTGCGGGACCGCGCGGTACCGGCGGAGCGCCTTCGGCGCCGGCACGAGAGGCGAGGCTCCCTTGCGCGACCACGAGAACACCCGCGACGCGGGAGTCCGCGCCCCACGCAGCGCACGTACCGCCCGCACCGCGGCCGCCGGGCCGGCGCGCCCGGTGCGGCGCGGTCCGCTGGGCCTCCAGGCCACGGCCGGCAACGCCGCGGTGGTCCAGATGCTCCGCCGGACGGGCGGGGACAGGAGCCTGCGGGACGAGGAGGACACGGCCGAGGCCGCCCGTGTCCTGACTCCGCCCGCGCGGACACGGGCGGCGACGGCGGAGCGGAGCGGGACGGCGGAGACCTCCGCCGGCGAGGTGCTCCAGCGCGTCTCGACCCGGGGCGCCACCGGGAGTCTGCCGCTGCCCGCGTGGGACCGGCACCCTCCGGTGTGGACCGCCCCGGTCTTCGGCGCGGCGGCCAACGGCGGCCCCCTCCAGCGGATGGGCGGCACGAGCGTCAAGGTGACACTGGGCCCGAGCGTCAACGCGTCGGCGTTCTCGTACAGCGGCTCACGCCCCGGCGCCACCGAGTGCACCCTGGTCAACGAGCTGAACGCCCGGGACGGCAGCGGCTGGGTCAAGGGCCACCTGTGGAACGACAACCTGGGCGGCCACGGGGTGTCGCAGAACCTGACGCCCATGACCAACACCACGAACCGGAACTTCAACCATGAGTTCGAGGAAAAGCTCAAGCTGATGCTCCTGAAGTGCACCAACCACGCACAGCAGAACCCCAACTCGCCTTTCTGGTACGGGGTCACCTTCACCGTCGCCACCGACGGCAGGATGTCCACCGACGCCACCACGCTGGAGTACCTCGTCCCCGGCGGGGTCAGGTACACGGCGCGCTATGTGCAGATGGACAGAACGACGAACGCCGTCACCCCCGTCGCCGCCGCCCCGCAGGGTTTCCCGGCGGTGATCAGCTAGGGGCGGGACCGCGGGGCCGGCGGGGGCGGGGCCGTGGAGCCGCGGGGGACCAGGATGGGGACCTGGGCGGCGTGGGAGACGGCCTCGCGGTGCGTCATCACGTCGAAGAGCGTCTCGGTGACGTCGGCCCCGAAGGAGAAGATGTCGTGCTGCATGGCCGAGAGCGTGGGCCGGGTCAGCTGGCACAGCTGGGAGTCGTCCCAGGCCAGCACCGACAGGTCCTGCGGCACGGACAGGCCGAACTCGGCGATGACGCCGAGTGCGGTGACGGCCATGATGTCGTTGTCGAACACGATCGCCGTGGGGCGCTCGGGTGACAGCAGCAGCGTGCGGCAGGCGCGGCTGCCCTGGTCGGCGGAGAAGTCGGCGACCACGGTGCGCGCGGTCAGGCCGAGCTGCTGCGCGGTCTCGGCGAACGCCTTGGTGCGGATGGCGCTGTGGCCGAGTTCGGCGGGGCCGCTGACCCGGGCGATGGTGCGGTGGCCGAGGGCGGCCAGGTACTGCACGGCCTCCGCGGTCGCGGCGGCGTCGTCGGTCCACACCGAGGCGAACGGGCCGGCGAGCGAGGGGTGCCCGACGACGACGGCCGGCAGGCCGATCTCCGCCAGCACCGGGATACGCGGGTCGTCCGTCCGCAGGTCGACGAGGATCGACCCGTTGACCCGGTTGCCCTGCCACCACCCGCGCTGGACCTCGATCTCCTCCTCGGGCTCCACCAGGCGGAGCAGCAGGGAGCACGAGTGCCGTGACAGCACGCTCTCGATGCCGGAGATGAACTCCATGTAGAACGGCTCCAGGCCGAGCATCCGGGCCGGGCGGGCGATCGCCAGGCCGACGGTGTGCATCGCCCGTCCCGACAGCGACTGCGCCGCCTGGTTCGGGCTCCACCCCAGCTCGCGGGCCGCCTGGAGGATGCGCTCCTTGGTCTTCGAGGACACGCCCGGCTTGTCGTGCACGGCGATGGTGACCGCGGACGGGGACACCCCCGCGAGTTTCGCCACGTCCTTGATCGTGGCCTTGCGACCCTCCTCCGACGCTGTCGTGCGAGCCACCAGGATGTCCACCTTCAGATCGTTGCCGGAAATACCGGGCCGCGAACCCGGGTAGAGCGCGCGAGTACCTGCGGTCCCCACCCGGCTCGGCCCGATACAACGCCCCTCACTTTAGCCTTTGACCGTTCGGAGCACCATGTCCCCCGGGACGGGCCGCCCGCGGTGGGAACGCCGGGCGGCCGACGTCCCACCCGAAGGCTACTCGAACGTTTTATGGACAGCTGTCCCCGGCCGCCCTAGGGTGAGGGCGCCTCGCCGACACCGCGGCCACCGGCCGGTCGGCTCTTCCGGACGAGCAACGAGAACCGAGGGACCGCCGTGCCTGAACTCCCGCGTCTGTCCGACCGCGACGCCGCCGCCCTTCCGGTACCGGCGCGCGCCGGCCTGCTGCCGCCCGGATTCCGCTTCGGGGTGGCCACGTCCGCCTACCAGATCGAGGGGGCGGTGGACGCCGACGGGCGCACCGACTCGATCTGGGACACCTTCTGCCGGACACCGGGCGCGGTGACCGGCGGCGACACCGGACGGGTCGCCTGCGACCACTACCGGCTGATGCCGCAGGACGTGGACCTGATGGCGGGTCTCGGCGTGGACACCTACCGCTTCTCGATCTCCTGGCCGCGCGTCCAGCCGGGCGGGCGCGGACCGGCCAACGCGGCCGGGCTGGCCTTCTACGACCGCCTGGTGGACCGCCTGCTGGAGCGGGGCGTGGACCCGTGGGTGACGCTCTACCACTGGGACCTGCCCCAGGAGCTGGAGGACGCGGGCGGCTGGCCGCACCGCGACACCGCCCACCGCTTCGCGGACTACGCCGAGCTGGTCTTCGACCGGCTCGGCGACCGGGTGACGTCCTGGACCACGCTGAACGAGCCGTGGTGCGTCGCGACGTACGGGTACGCCGACGGCATGCACGCCCCCGGCCGCCGCGACCGGTCCGCGGCCATGCACGCCGTGCACCACCTGCTGCTGGGGCACGGCGAGGCGGTGCGCCGGATGCGGGCACGCGGCGGCCCGGAGCACTCCTTCGGCCTGACGCTCAACCTGACGCCCACGCTGCCCGCCACGCAGGACCCGCGGGACGTCGCCGCCGCCCGCCGCGCGGACGGCTTCGGCATCCGCATGTACCTCGACCCGCTGCTGCTGGGCCGCTACCCCGAGGACGTCGTCGCGGCCCTGCGGGAGGAGGGCATCACGCTGCCGGTCCGCGACGGCGACGCGGCGGTCGTCGCCACCGCGCTGGACGTCCTCGGCGTCAACTACTACTTCAGCGAACGGGTGCGCGCCGACGGCGTCCCCGTCCGCGAGGGCGGCACGACGGCGCTGGGCTGGCCGGTCACCCCGGAGGGGCTGACCGACCTGCTGCTGCGGGTGCACCGGGAGTATCCGGCGGTGCCGCTGGTGATCACCGAGAACGGCGGCGCCTTCCCCGACACGCTGCGGGACCCGGCGGGCGGCCGGGTCCGGGACACCGACCGCGTGGCGTTCCTGTCGGCGCACATCGACGCGGTCGCGGCCGCCTGCGCCGAGGGCGTCGATGTGCGCGGGTACTTCCCCTGGACGCTGCTGGACAACTTCGAGTGGGCGCACGGCTACGGCCCCACGTTCGGCCTGGTCTCGGTGGACCGGGAGAGCATGGAGCGCACCCCCAAGCTCAGCGCCCTGTGGTTCGCGCGTTTCCTG
The DNA here is from genome assembly GCF_053604375.1 of Streptomyces sp. NPDC004031. Classification (NCBI taxonomy): domain Bacteria; kingdom Bacillati; phylum Actinomycetota; class Actinomycetes; order Kitasatosporales; family Streptomycetaceae; genus Streptomyces; species Streptomyces sp. NPDC004031. Next base: position 59,685 of record NZ_JBSGHL010000049.1, read on the forward strand.
CACGGCCGCGTGGAGGCGGCCCGGACCGCGACCGGGCGCGCCCGCTGACCGTGGTGACCGCGCGCACCCCGTTCGGCAGCGTGCGGGGCAGGACCGTGCGCGGCCCGTACGGGGAGGCCGAGGAGTATCTCGGCGTCCCCTACGCCGGGATCGGGGGCCGCTTCACCGCGCCGGGCCCGCCTCCCGGCTGGACCGGCACGCGGGACGCACTCGCCCACGGCCCGGCGTGCCCGCAGGAGCCGTCCGGTACGGCCGGGCTGCACACCGACGAGCGGGACTGCCTGCACATGAACGTGTGGCGGCCCGCGTCCGGCCCGGGGGACGCCGGTCCGCTGCCGGTCATGGTGTGGATCCACGGGGGCGCCCACCTCTACGGGCACAACGCGAACCCCGTCACCCGCGGGGCCCGCCTGGCCGCGCGGTACGGCGTCGTCGTCGCGGCGCCCAACTACCGGCTGGGCGCGCTGGGCCACCTGACGCTCGACCACCTGCTGGGCCCGGAGTACGCGGACGCGTCGAACGCGGCCCTGCTGGACCTGGCCGCCGCGCTGCGGTGGGTCGGGCGGGTGGCGCCCGCGTTCGGCGGCGACCCCGGCAACGTCACCGTGTTCGGACAGTCGGCGGGCGGCGCGAACGTCGCCGCCCTGATGGCGATGCCCGCGGCCCGCGGCCTGTTCCGGCGCGCGATCGTCGAGAGCGGCAGCGCCGACCGGGCCCAGGACCCGGAGTACGGCCGGCAGCGCACCGCCGACCTGCTGCGGCTGTGCGGGCTGACCGAGCCGCGTGCCGAGGAGCTGCTCGCGCTGCCCGTCGGGCGGCTGGTGGCAGCGCAGCAGGTCCTGGTCCGCCGCCGTACCCGGCACCGGCCGGGCCCCGGCGTCGTCTTCCAGCCGACGCGGGACGGGCGGATCCTCCCCGCCGTCCCGGTCGACGCCGTCGCGGCCGGGAGTTCCTCGGACGTCGACCTCGTGGTCGGCACCAATCTCAACGAGGCCTCCGGCTACGCCCCACTGGACGCCCGCGGGGCGGGGATCCGCCCGGATCTGCCGGCGCTGCTGGCCCCCGCGGACTTCCCGCACGTCCACGACCTCGCGGGCCGGCTGCCCGGACGCCTCGGCCGCCTCCTCGGCAGGCCCGCCCGAACGGCCGAGACCGTCGAGGCGTATCTCGCCGAACAGCTCTACCGCGAACCGTCGAACCGGCTGCTGGACGCCCGCCGCACGGCCCGCGGCCGCACCTACGCCTACCTGTTCACCTGGGCCGCCCCCCACGCCCGCGAACGGCGCGGCGCGCACCACGGCCTGGAGGCACCCTTCGTGTTCCAGACCCAGGACCTTCCCGGGGCCCGCGCGGAGACCGGGGCGGCCCCTCCGGCGGACCTCGCCGCGGCGCTCGGCGCCTACTGGACCGGTTTCGCCCGCACCGGGGTCCCCGCCGGGGAGGGACTGCCGGTGTGGCGCCCGTACACCCCTCCCGCGCGTGCCACCGCCGTCCTCGACACCCCCGTGCGGATCGCCGACGACCCGCTGCGTCCGTTGCGCGAACTGCTGGCGCGCCGCTGAACGGCAGACGCCGGGAAAGCGGAATCGGATGTTCTCCGCGGCCGCCACGCAATTGTGCTCCGGGCCCGCCCGCGGTTCCCCGACCCGATGTCAGGACAGTTCCGGAACCGGCCGCCCCGGGGTAGATTCATGGGGAACGCCTGACGCGTTCACCCGTGCCCCGAACAATTCCGCAGCCTATTTCGCGCAATTGCGATCGCGTCACCGGGAAGCGGCGCGACGACCGCCCCGGCTCCTGTTCCGTCGTGTGACCACATCCTCGCCACAGCCGCACGGGAGGCCCGTTGTGAGCGATGCCCGCCTTTTGGCGACCGCCCTGGAAGACCGTGGCCGAAAACTCACCGAAGTGCTGACCGAAATGGCGACCCTGGCGAGCGCGACCGCGGAGATCGCGGCCGGGGCGCGGGCCCTGCGAGGTGCCGAACGGGAAATGGACGCGGCCGGGGCGATAGACCCGGCACTGCGTCTGACCGTGTTCCTCCCCTCCAACAACATCCTCTACAGTTGCGTGCTTTTCGGACTGATTCCGGCCACGTATCTCGGACAGGTGGACATGCGTCCGTCCTCCCGGGCCAAGGCGACCTACTTCGCGGTCATGGACGTCCTCTCGGACCTGCTTCCCCCCGGTGTGCGGATGTTCGACGAGACGCAGCGGGAATTCGTCCGGCGGGCCCGCGGATCGGATCTTGTGGTGTTCACCGGCAGGCTCGCCAACGGGCGGGAGCTGTACCGCGGCATGGCGGAGCCGAAGCCGACGTTCCTCGGCTTCGGCTCCGGCCCGAATCCCGTGGTCGTCGGCCCCGCGGCCGACCTGGGCGCCGCGGTCGGCGACCTGGTGACCGCCCGCCTGCACAACGGCGGCCAGGACTGCCTGTGCCCCGACGTGGTCTTCGTCCACGAGAGCCGGTCCGCGCAGTTCGGTGACCGGCTCCGTACGGCCCTGGCCGGTGTCCGGCCCGGCTCCCGCCGGGACGAGGGCCTGGTCAACTGCCCGCTGTCGTACGAGGACGCGTGGCTGCGCGCCACGGCCTTCCTCGACGAGCACCGCGACGCGGTCACCTGGCAGGGCCGCGGCGCCGCCGGGCGGTGGTTCGTCCCGGTCACCGTCGTGGAACGGCGGCTGGACGACCTGGGCGGGGTGCCGGAGCTGTTCGCCCCGGTGTTCAACGTGGTGTCCTACCCGGACGCCGACCGGCTGCTGTCCTGGTTCGAGGCCCCGGCGCAGCGCGACAGCGGCTTCTACGCGAGCGTCTACGGCGAACCCGCCTTCGACGGCAGGGGCGTGCTGGGGACCTCGGTGAACTGCGGTGCGCGGTCGGCCCTGGAGGCGGAGGACGGCAACCGGCCCTTCGGCGGCTTCGGCCGCGACGCGTCCTGGGTGCAGTCCGCCGACGGGCTGGCCGGACGCCCGCTGCTGGTCTCCGCGGAGGCCGCGCGGATCTCCGTGAAGTCCCCGGGGACGGCGGCCCGATGAGCGGCCGCGCCGCCGCGTGGGACATGCTCCTGGAACTCCTCACCGCCGGGGGCGACCGCCTGGTGTGCGGGGTCCCCGGCGACACCCCCGACCTGCTGGACGCGGCGGACGCCGCGGGCGGCAGCGTGCTGACCACCCGTGACCAGCGCACCGCCGTCTTCGCCGCCGTCGGGTGGTCGCGGGTACGGCGGCGCACCGCGGTCGTGCTGCTGCACGCCGGGCCCGGGTATCTCACCGCGCTCCCCGCCGTCTCGGAGGCGGCGTCGCTGCGCCAGCCCCTGCTGGTGCTGGTGGTCGACGCGCCGGAGGAGGGCGTGGGGCGCGGCGGCTTCCAGGAACTGGACCCGATGGACTTCCGCGGCGGTCTCTACGCGTGGTCCCACCGGGTCCGGAGCCCGGCCGAGCTGGGCTGGGCGGTGACACGCGCGCTGCGGACCGCGGAAGGCCCGGTGGGCGGCCCGGTGCTCGTGGCGCTGTCCCAGACGGCGCTGGACGGCCTGCTCGCCGAGCGCTCCGGGTGGGCGCGGGAGTGCCGGGCGCTCGCCGCGGATCCGCCGCCCGCGCCCACGGCGCCCTCCGCGAGCGGCGTCCGGGAGGCGGCCGCCGTCCTGCGCGGCGCCCGGCGCCCGGTCGTCCTGCTCGGCGGCGGGGCCCGCGACACCCTCGGGGACGGCCTCGCGACCGGCCTCGCGGCGCGGCTGGGCGCACGCGTGCTGGTCACCGCCTCCGGCCGCGGCGGCTACCCGGAATCGCGCCCCGAATTCGCCGGGGTCGCGGGCCTGTACGCGAGCCGCGACGGGCTGCGCGCCCTCGGCGGAGCGGACGTGATCCTCGCGCTGGGCACCGCGCTGGAGGAGACCGCCCGGACGGGCTGGACCCCGGCCGAGGGGGCCCGCCTGGTCCATGTCGACCACGACCCCCGGGTGCCGGGCCGGGTCGTCCCCGCCGCCCTCGGCCTCGTCGGGGATGTCCGCGAGACCGCCCTGCTGCTGCTGGAAGCCCTGCCCGCGTCCGGCGGCGACCGGCCGCCGCCGGACGCCGGTCGGGGGCCCGCTCCGGCGCCGGGGGCCGGGGGCACCGTGACCGCGCCCTTCTTCTGGCGCGCGCTGGAGGAGGCGCTGCGCGGGCTCGACCGGCCGGTGGTGCTGACCCAGGAGAACGGCCTGTGCGACCTGTGGGGTTACCACGTGCCCGTCTTCCGGCGTCCTGACCACGTCACCTGTGTGGTGCCGGGCGAGCAGACGGTCATGGGGTTCGGCTTCGGCGCCGCCGTCGGGGTCGCGCTGGCCGGGCAGCCGGCGGTGGGCGTCGGCGGCGATGTGGCGATGGAGTGCGCGCTGTCCTCGATGCTGGTGGCGGCCGACAGGGCACTCGACGTCCTCTATGTCGTGCTGCGCAACCGCTCCTTCGGCTGGCCGTCGCTCTCCCGGGCGGGCGGCCGGACCACCGCGTTCGACGGCGGGCGGGCCTATCCGGAGCTGTTCGCTGCGGCCGGGGCCCACGCGCGGGCCGTCACCTCGGCGGCGTCGCTCGCCCCGGCACTCGACGCGCTGCTGCGCCTGGGCGGCACCCGCCTGCTGGAGGTCGGGATCACCGGACGGCATGTCGTCCCCGGCGCCGCGGAGCACGTGCCGTGACCGGGCGCCCGGCCCGGGGGGCGCCCCCGGGCCGGGCGGGATGGGGTCAGCGGCCGCCCCAGGTGTAGGTGACGGTCGCGCCCGGGGCGACCGTGGTGGTCACCTGCACGCCCGGTGCGCTGATGGTGGTGGTGTGAGCGGCCGTGGCGCCGGGGTTGTGGACGACGAGCGCGGTGCTGCCGTCGGGGTTGGTGAACGCCGAGGCCTGGAGCGGGGCGGTGTCGCCCTCGGCGGCGGTGACGTTCGCGGCGACGCGGACCGCGCCGGGCCGGGTGAAGCGGGAGAAGTGCGCGAGGGTGTAGTAGTTGCCGGTGTAGGTGACGGCGCCGGTGGCCGAGTCGACGTCGACGGTGCCGTCGCAGCCGGTGCAGCCGCCGGTGTGCGGGCCGTGGTTCTCGTCCAGGGCGAGGTTCCAGAAGATCATGCTGCGGGCCCAGTTGTTCATGGCGCCGATGGTGCGGGTGACGCCGCCGCCGCTGCACTCGGTCTCGAAGACGTCCTTGCCCGGGAAGGACGCCTTGAGCGCGGTCTGCGCGGCGGGGTCGCCGTAGTAGCAGTGGTAGGCCGTACCCGAGATCCACTTGGCCGCGGGCGAGCCGAGCAGGTCGAACGGGTAGTTCGGCTCGGGGTCCTCCCCGGCGTCGACGTGCGACTGGACGTCGAAGGGGTGCTCGGCCCAGTTGTGGTCGAAGCCGAGAATCTTCGTGCCCAGGCCCGCCGCCTTCAGCAGCGGGCCGAGCCGTTCGATGACCGCCGCCTCCTGGGCGACGGGCAGGTCGGTACCGGGGTAGTCGGCGCGCAGCAGGGCCTGCGGCTCGTTCTGGACGGTGAGGTAGTCCACGCGGACGCCGGCCGCCGCGTAGGCCTGGACGAACTTCACCAGGTACCGGGCGTAGGCGTCGTAGATCCTGGGCGAGTCGATGAGCTTGCCGTCGATCATCGAGTCACCGGTCTTCATCCACGCCGGCGGGCTCCACGGGCTGGCGACGATCTGCAGTCGCGGGTTGAGGGCCTTCGCCTGCCGCAGCAGCGGCAGGATCTGCGCCGTGTCGTGGGCGACGGAGAAGTGCCGGAGCGCGTAGTCGGTCTGCCCGGCCGGTACGTCGTCGAAGCTGTAGTCGTACGTGGCGAAGTCCGACGCGCCGATGGGCTGGCGCAGCATGCTGAGGCCGATGCCCCGCTGCGGGGAGAACAGCTGGGTCATCAGGGCGTCGCGGTGCTTCTTGTCCAGCCGGTAGAGCACGGTGGCCGAGGAGTCGGTGACGGAGGCGCCGAAGCCGGTCAGCTGCTGGAACCGCAGGCCCGGGTCGACGCGGACGGTCGTGTCGGCGACCGCGGAGGTGGTGGTGACCGCGGTGGGGGCGTCGAGCTGCGGTCCGGTGGTGTGGAGCGGCTCGCCGCCCGCCGCCCCGGCCTCGCCGTGGAGGTGCGCGCCGAGGCCTCGCGGGACGCGCTGCTCGCCGCCGTACGCACCGGGGAG
>NZ_JBSGHL010000050.1:0-64919 GCF_053604375.1 Streptomyces sp. NPDC004031
CGCCATGACCGCCTACGACGCCCGCGGAGCGGGTAGCACAGCGCTGCGCGCTGTGCAAGCGAAACGCCTCGCTTCGCTCAGCGTGACCGCGCTCCGCGCGGTCTGCCCGGCTCCGCCGGGCCAACCCCTCCGCTTCGCTTCAGGGTTGAGGGCCCGTCACCGGGCCTGCTTCGCAGTCCCTCTGACGGGCCGTGGCCCCTCGCTCCACTCTGGACCTGGCGGTGCGCTCCGCGCCCCGCTGTGGGTGAGCGAACAGGAATTCGTGCGGCCCGTGCGAGCCGGACAACAAGCAGGCTGGCTAGGGGGAGGTGGTGGCCGGCTTTGGGCAAGTGGAGCATCAGAGTCACTCCCAGCTGCCCCCATGAATCTGCCAGGCCGCCTTGGCGGCAGTGGTGTCATCGATGCTCACTCCCCAGCGTTGAGCAGCTGCCTGCAGTGCGTCTTTCGCTTCCTCAAAGGGGCGCGCCCAGTGGGTGGTGGAGACCTCTTCCCACACCGCCCGATACCTCATGGCTTGCTCCACAACTCGAAGGAGGTCCGCCTCGCGTGTGGACGGCACAGGTTCCACGTGCTGCCCCTCCCTTGTCTTCACGGTGCAGGTCATCGGGAGAGTGAAGTCAACCATCAGTAGAGAGGGTGCCGAGCAGGAAGAGATGTGCGTCAACTTGGCGAATGCGCTAGCCTCTGGAATCAGACACCACCCCCGGAGCACACCCGTCCGGGGCCGCGCATCGTCCCGGGATGGGGGAGCATCAAACCATGGTGGCAGTGGTCACAGCAGAAGCGGAAAACACGGTCGTAGAAATGGACCCGCTTCCGCATCAGATCGAGGCGTCCGATGCGGCGGTGCGGAAACTCGAATTGCAGCCGGGTCAGGAAATGCCCGCGCAGGGTCTGCGGACACAGGTCATCGCGGCGACCGGTTCGGGAAAAACCTTTATGGCGGTGCTGACCGCGCGGAAATTGCGGTCGGGCCGGGTGTTGGTGCTCGTTCCGACTCTGGATTTGCTGACGCAGATGGCGGCCGCGTGGCGGGCCGGCGGGCGTACGGGGCCGTTCTACGGGATCTGCTCGCTGCGGGCGGAGGAGGCGCAGGGGCTGGCGGCGTGCACTAGGGACGTGGACGAGCTGGTGGCGTGGACCAAGGGGCTGGAGACCGTCACCGTGTTCGCCACGTATGCCAGCGTGGGTCTGGGGACGCTCCAGCGGGCGCATGAGGCGGGGCTTTCTCCCTGGTCGCTGGTGGTGGTGGACGAGGCCCACCGGGTCAGCGGACGCGGCTCGAAGCCATGGGCCGCGATCCACGACAACGTGAAGATCCCGGCTGACCGGCGGCTCTACATGACGGCCACCCCGAGGGTGTGGGAGGCGCCGGAGACCGAGGAAGGCGGCAGCGGCGCGCCGGTGCTGGTCGCCAGCATGGAAGACGACCCGGACGGGCTGTTCGGCAGCGTGGCGTACAAGTTGACGCTCTCGCAGGCCCGCAACCTCGGGTTGGTCGCGGCGTGGCAGGTGGTGTGCGTGGACGTGACCGATCCGGAGCTCCAGGCGGCCGCGCTGCTCGGGATCAACAACCGCTCGGACAACGTGCGCGGGAGCCGTCTCGCGGCGTTGCAGACAGCCGCGGTGAAGACCGCCGCGGCGCGGGGCCTGCGCAGGATGCTCACGTTCCACTACCGGACCAGCGAGGCTGAGGCGATGGCGGCCGGGGTGCCAGCCGTGGCCACGCGGCTGTGGGAGGACGACCCGGAGACGTATCCGGAGCCGGATCGGGTGTGGGCGTCGTGGCTGTGCGGGGACCACAAGCCCGACCACCGCAAAACGACCCTGGCGACGTTCGCCGACCCGGTCGGCGAACGCGTCGACGGCGACCTGGTCCCGATGCGCCTGCGGCTGCTCAGCAGTGTTCGAATCCTCGGGGAAGGCGTCGACACCAAGGGATGTGACGCTGTGTTCTTCGGAGACGTGCGCGGGTCCGCGGTCGACATCCTCCAGATCGTCGGCCGGGCGCTGCGCATGAAACCGGGAGAAGGCAAGGTAGCGGCCTTGGTTGTGCCGGTCTTCCTCGGCAAGGGCGAGGACCCGGACGCCATGCTGACGTCCAAGGGGTACGAGTCGTTGGCCAAGGTTTTGGCTGCTCTCCGCAGTCACGACGCGGACACCGTGGAGGCCCTGGCAGAGCAGCAGTCGAACACCCGGAGCCGGAAGCCCACGGTCGCGGAGATCAAGGCCGCCGGGCGGGGAGAAGAGGCCGGTACGTCGGCTCCCGCGCAGAGCCTGCTGTCCTTCTCCACCCCGCGCGACCCGGCCGTCCTGGCACAGTTCATGAAGCTCCGCATTCTCCAGCCGGAAAACGCGTACTGGCGTCAGGGAATCCAGGCCGCGATCGGGTACGTGAAAGAGAACGGGGACCTGAAAGTCCCGTATACATTCGTCACGCCGGAGGAATGGCAGCCCGCCGGATTTCCGCTGGGGACGTGGATTGCCGATCAGCGGAGGTTCTTCAATGCGGGTGAGATGAAGCCCTCACGGGCTAAGGAACTCGAAGAGTTGCAGATGGTGTGGTCGCACTGGGACGTCGCTTTCCAGGAGGGGCTGTCAGCAGCGCAGGGGTGGGCGGCCGAGCACGGCCATCTGCTGGCCCCTACGACAGCGGTCTTCAACGGCCATCCGGTGGGAGTATGGCTGAAGAATTTGAGGACGGCCGGTCGGAAGTTGGCGGAGATCGAGGCGCGGCGCGAGGCCGGCCAGCCAGTCGGCTCCACCACGGGCGCGCTGACCGAAGAACGCAGGGACGCGCTCGAGGCGATCGACCCGAGCTGGTGCCCGGCCTGGCCGGTGGCCTGGCAGCGCTGCTACAAGCTGTGCCGCAACCTCATCGAGGCCGGGGCCCCGCTGCCGGGGCCGGGTGAGGCCACGGTGCAGGGCGAAGACCTCGGGGCGTGGGCGCTGGCGCAGCGCCTGAACTGGGAGCAGCTGCTGCCCGCACAGCAGTGGATGCTGGAGAACATGCTCCACCTGTCCCCCGCGGAGGCCTCGGAGCGGCCCCCGGCGCCCCGTACACAGGCCGACAAATGGGCGGCGAACCTCGCGGCCGCCCGGCAGTTCCACGCCCGCGAGAGCCACCTCCAGGTGCCCCGCAAGCACGTCGAGGTCGTGGGCGGTGTCGAGCACAGGCTTGGCATGTTCGTCGACAACGCCCGGCGTAGGGCCGACAAGCTGAGCGAGGCGCGGCGCCAGGAGCTGACCGAGCTGGGCATGCGCTGGTAAGGCGGGCGCCGGGCTCGGACGGCTCCCGAACCATCTCGCGCCGGAACGCGGTTGTGCCAGTACCAGTTAGGTCCGAGGCAGCGGTTCGATGAGCAGTGCATCCATGGGCTTGTTGATGTGGGGTCGCAGCACTTCCAGCCAGGTCACTCCATCGTCTAGGAAACGCCCCATGTATCCGAAGCCATTCCACCCCAGGTCGACGAAGCAGCGTTCAGCCTGCTGGTCGCGGCCGAACAGCCGCTGACCGTGCAGCGTGACTTCTCCGAGGTCAGCGCCCCGCTGCTCCAACGCAGCCAGGGCGCAGGCCGCTGCCCGGCGCAACGGACTCGTCTCGACCCAGCGCCTCCGTACGTGCTGGGCGGCTTCAGGATCCTCGATGTCTCCGTCCAGCAGGCTCAGCGGCGTGATGCTGATCCGGCCCTTTGCGTACCGGTTGAACAACTCGATCCGCGCCGGGCGCGGCACCCCGCTCTGAAGCCCCTCGAACTCCGCGAGCATGTGGTCTCTGGGCGCAGGTCCGGCTTTAGGGTCTGCGCCCAGAGAGGCAAGGCGCTCGCGAGCAAGAGAGAACGGCTCGCCCTTCCGCCAGAGCAAGAACAGTTCGAAGCCCTCGTCCTCCAGGCTGCGGCCACGGAACTGGAAGGAAATTCCCCGGGTACGGCCCCGAAGGGCTTGTTTCATCGCCACGTACGAGTCACGCCCGTTGATCGACGCATCCAACGACTCATCCAGCCAACGCCTGTCCGTACCGTGCTCGATGACGACATCGACGCCATTCGGCTCCAGCGCTCCGCGCGCGTACGACCCGAAGACGTACACCTCATCCACCAGCCCCAGCGGCCAACCACCGCCCTCGAGCCGCGTGATCATGTCCGCCAATAGCCGTGTCGCCCGCTCCCGCTTCACTCGACCACGCCCTCGGCATACGCAGCACGGAACTCCTGCGCCACCACGAAAACAGAGCCCGGCACCGCTCGCGGCCTCCCGTCCTCAAACGTCTGCCCGATCACCTCAGCCGCAGCCCTCCCCCGCTGCAGTTCATACTCCTCAACCGCGGCGGCGAACTCTGCAGGAACCTCCCGCCGGTCCACCACACCTGCCACAGCAGCCTGCGGAAAGGAACCACCAAACGTCTGCAGCTTGGTCCATCCCAGGGACCGGCCGGCCTTACGCATCGCCGATCTAATCAGCGCGACCCCACCCAGCTCATCCGCCTCATCAACACCGAGCCGCAGCTCGTACGCCCCACCGAACCCGCCACCCTCGGGCGGACACGACCGACGCAACAACGGCACCAGGACAGCAACGAGACGCTCATGACGGGGATCACCCGCAAACGACGGCATCCACCGAGCGTAGCCAGACACGACACGGCCCCACCCAGAGTTTCACTACACTCACTCACAGAAACGACCCGTTGCCGAACGACCGCCCTTCACCAGTACGACAGCACCCAGTTCCGGCATCAGCACGGGCCAGTATCTGTAAGGCGACCAGGCGGGGTGCATAGTGCACAGACGCAACGACTATCGGCCAGGCAGATGCGCGGTCGGGCACGATGGGCCGATGACCGGGGAGAGATTCTTCAACGACGATCCTGTCGACGGGAGCGTTGACGCTCCGGACCTGCTGGGGCGACGGCAGTACGCCCAGCACGCTGTCTCGCTCCTCCACCAAGTGCGCGAGCAGAGCGAGTCCGGGGTCCTCGCGCTCATCGGGCCCTGGGGCTCGGGCAAGTCGTCCGTCCTGCAGATGACGGTCAAGCACCTGAAGCACACGACCGGCGGCGCCGACACCAACGCGTGGTCGGTCGCCGAGCTGAACCCGTGGATGTACTCCGACCTCGAATCGCTGACGCTGGCACTGTTCAGCGAGATCCGCGCCGCCCTCCCCCACGACAGCCAGTGGTCCGAACTACGCAGGAAAATCGGCGCGTTCGGCCAGTCGATCAGCCCGCTGGGCAAGCTCACGGGCCTGCTCGGCCTGGACTCCTCGGATCTGATCAAAACCGTTGCCGACCGGATGTCCGGGGACACCAGCGCCTCGGCCGCCAAGCGCACCGCCGAGGCGGCCCTGCGCCAGGCAGCCTTGCCCGTCCTGGTGGTCATGGACGACCTGGACCGGCTCACCCCCGCCGAGCTGCTGGTTGTCTTCAAGCTCATCCGGCTGGTCGGCCACCTGCCGAACGTGTACTACCTGGTCAGCTTCGACGAACAGACCCTGCTGGACGTCCTCAAGCGCACTGACCTGGTCGGCTCGAACGACCAGCGCGGCCAAGAATTCCTGGAAAAGCTCATCCAGGTCCGGCTCGACCTTCCGGCCTTCCGCGACCGCGACATCGACGCCATGGCCACCCGCCTCCTGAACGCCCTGCTGGACTTTCACGGGGTGTCCATGACGCCGGAGCAGGAGCAGCGATTCTCCGAGGCGTACTTCCGGCACCTCCAAGACCGGCTGAGGACACCGCGGTCCATCAAGCGCTACTTCGGCCAGGCCGGCGCGACGCTCGGCTCGCTGGCCGGGGAGGTCGACCTCGTCGACTTCCTGATCGTCACCTTCCTGCGGACCAGCGAGCCCGGCGCCTACCGGATGCTCGGACGGCACCGCGGCGAGCTGACCGGCACCAGCATGGACCCGGCGCTGCGGCACGACGCACGGCCCGGTGAGCGCGCCGAGCGGTGGAAGGAACGCCTGCGCCGGGCCGGTGTCGCCGACGACAACCTGAACGGGGTACTCGCGCTTCTCGGGCTGCTGTTCCCCACCGTCCAGCGAGTCATCGGCAACGGCGGCGACCCCCGTGCCGCAGCCCGCCGGCACGGGATCGGCAGCCCCGACTACTTCGACCGGTACGTCGTCTTCACCGTCCCCGCCGACGACCTCCCCGAAGCCGTCTTCGCACAAGCCCTCGCCCAAATCGCCTCAGGAACAGAAGGCGATCAGGCGACCGAACTACTGGTGCGTCTACGGGAGGACACCCACCGCATCATCCGGCGCATTGACCAGGCACGCGCCGACGGCGTCCCCGTGCCCGCGGCCGCGCTGCTCCAGGCCCTGGCCGACAACTACGGCCAACTGACGGCGCAGCCCGAAGCGATGGGGCTGCTGGGCGCCGACCAGCGGGCGCGCTTCTTCGCCCCGGCCCTCCTCCTAGACCTGCCTCCCGGCCAGCGGCCCGCCGCCGTGGCCGCGATGGCCGCCACCCCCGTCGGAGCAGTCCTGGCCACCCGGACTCTCCACCGCGCCACCAACCCCGACGACACCGCCTCCGAACACGTGACAACCACCGAAGAATGGGCAGCCCAGGCCCGCGACACCCTCACCGCCCGCCTGGCCGAACACCTCGCACCAGCCGCCGGCCGGCCCGCGACCAACCTCACCAAGCAGGACAGCGAGCTGATCTGGATGTGGTGCCACACCGACCCCGCCGGCATCCGCACCTGGCTGAGCAACCGCCTCGACAACGGATGGGACCTCCTCCCCCTCCTCGCCAAACTCATCAGCCCCCAACCATTCCCCCACCTGCTTATCAACGACGAGACCTGGGCCGGCCTCGACGCCATGTTCACCCACGACGGCCTCTACGCCCGCCTCGCACCCCACCTCGACAACCCCACCACCCCGCACCCCGCCGACCAACACCAAACCGACATCCTCCAAGCCCTCCGCGACCGCCGACCCAACCCCCACCAAACCACCCCGGATGCCCCCGAGACTCCGTGACGACACCACGCCCCCAAAGCCAGGCCATAGGAGCAGCCACCCGCACGACAGCCGACCCACCCCGGCCTCGCCGCTAAACGGCAGCCGCTTGGTCACCCCGCGACAGCAGACCAACACGAGTCCACCCCGCATGACCAGGCAATCAACAAGCGAACACGGCTGACACCCAACCGCTGCCACCAAGACGCCCACTCACAGGGCAACGCCGAGTCGTCGTACGTTCTCATCTCGGTGCGGACCGCCCGGTGTTCCCGGGCCCGGCTGGTGCGGTGCTTGCGGAACTCGTTCGGGAAGTCGTAGGCGCAGGCGCCCATGAAGTAGGTGGTGATGCTGGCGCCGCCCTCGAAGGTCCAGCCGCCTTCCAGGAGCGCCCGCTGGCGGAACCGGAGCAGTGCACGGGCCACGGTCATGTCCGCCAGGTCCTGCCGGAGCTCGCTGTCCACGCGCAGCTCGTCCAGCTCCGCCTCGGTGGGGTGGAGCCCGTACCCCCGCTGGGCGACCAGCTTGAAGACGTATCCGGAGTACATCCACCCCCGCAGCATCGACAGCGCGTACCGCGCGAGGTCCTCGACGAACGCCTCGTACCGGCGGCCCTCGAACCCGTCCTCGGCCAGCATCCGCACCAGCTCCTGATCGGCCATCCTCCGGTCGATACTCTCCCGGGCGCGCTGCGCCTGCTCGCGCTCACCGGCGTCCAGCCCGTCCAGGTTCTCCGCCACCGGGGCACCGAGGTCTTTTCGAACGCTCGCGCCGGAAGGTTGTAGGTCCCAGGCGCGGGCGGGCGCGCAGCCCTCGCCCGCGTCCTCGCCCTGCATCGTGTCCCCTTCCGCCTGAGTCGTCGTACCGGCCCCGAAAGATGCTGGCGGGGCGGCTGTGCTTTCGCCCGGATCAGCCCGCCAACCGCTCGCGGACTCATCCGACCGAAACCACAGTCGACCCTTCTATGTGGCCGGGCTCCGGGTACCCCACGGAAGAATTCCAAGATCTTTTACAGACTTCTCGGCGGACGGATTCCGTGGGGTCCGGCGCGCCCGGACACGTATGAGCGCACAGCGCTCATCCCCCCGGACCAACCTTACGGAGCACCACGTGACCGCCGCCGCCGACCAGTTGACCGTCCCGAACGTCTTCAGCGAGTCCGTCCCGCACATCGTCGCCGGTGTGATCGTCGCCGTGCTGCTGGGCGCCTGCGCGTGGGCGGCCCGGCGCGTGCACATCCGCTGGGGCACCGAGCCCCAGGGACCCGGACGCCTCCCGGGCACCGAGCAGCAGCCGGACGGGAACCCGCAGCCGCCGACGCCCGCGGCCGGTACGGCACCGGACCGACCCGTGCACCGCACCTACACCCTGCTCACGACCAGGAGCAGCAGCGGCGGACCCGAGCGGATCGCCAGCCCGCTCCCCGCCGGCACCACCGTCGTCCACCTGGTCAACGGCGAGACGAACCGCTTCATACTCACCGAAACCCCGCTGTTCGACGGCTCCTACCTCGCCGAACCCATCCGCTGAACAGCCCCCGACAACAGCGCGCCCCGACCTTCTGCCCGGCCCGCCCTGGGCCGGGCAGAAGGTCGGTCGGGCAGGCACGGTTACGGGCCCTGGGCGCGGCGGGAGCGGAGTTCTCGTAGGACGGCCAGGGCGGCTGCCCGGCGGGCCGGCTTGTTCGACCAGACCGCGGGCAGGACGACCCCGGCGAACAGCAGCACGACTCCCACCAGGGCGCACAGTGCGGCCACCGCCCCGCCGGTGCCCATCGTGCGCAGCGCGGCCGCCACCGTGCCGCCTGCGAGTGAACTCAGGTGTCGCATGTCGTGCCCCCTTGTCCGGTTCTCCAGCGCGCGGCTGCGCGCACCATCACAATGGGGGGTCCGCGGGTGCTGGCGGGAAGTGAAATCTGGAAGTTTTTGCAGCTCAGAGGGTTGCATGGGGTGGCAGCGCCGGGCTTGCACCCCCTGCCGGAGGGGACATGGGGGAGATGATGGTCGGCAACGAGGACGGCTTACCGGCCGAGCAGAACGGCGGGACCGACGCGCCGCGGGCCGAGGAGGCCCTCCAGCGGTGGGTGGAGAGGTTCCGGTGGCTGCTGGAGCAGACCGGCCAGCCCGCCTACGTCTATGCCGCCAACCACGACCTGTCCGAGACGCAGGTGTCCCGGTGGCGCAACGGCAAGACCATGCCGACCGAGTTCGCAGTCGACGACCTCCTCCGGTCGCTGCAGCCCGCCCTGTCCGAGCAGGTCGTCGAGCAGACGTGGGAGCTGTGGCGGGAGGCCGCGAAGACCGCCAGCCGCTACGAGTACGAGAAGTACATGCTGCGCCAGGAGCTCCGCCGCGCGCTCCAGCAGCTCAAGAACGTCGGCGCCTATGCCGAAACCCTCCGCGACCAGCACGACGCCGCCCAGGCCGACGTCGCACGCCTGCGCCGCCAGGTCGAGGAGCTCCAGCAGGCCGCAGGCCGCACCGCCGTCCTGTCCCAGCTCGAGCACGACCGCAAAGACCAGAGGATCACCGAGTTGGAAGCCGAACTCGGCCTCCTCAAAGCCCAGCTCCACGAAGCCGAGCAGGACCTGAAGACCACCGACCGCGAGATCGAAGCCGTCGACCGCACCGAGGCCCGCGCAGCCGACCACGCCGACGCCGTCCGCCGCCAGCTCCGCGCCCTGGAAGAAGCCACCGCCCGCCAACTCCCGCCCGGCCACGAAACCGCCGCCCCGGCCGACCCGGCCCCAGCACCTGCTTCCGACCCGGCCTCCGTAGACACCCCCGCCCCTTTCCCGGCCAACGGCCAGCGGCCGCCAGCCAGCCCGACACCCCCGCGCGCCACCGTCCGCCTCGCTCAGGAGCAGCCCGGCACCGGCACCTTTCCCTTCGGCCGGACCACCTACTGGTCGAAGACACAGCTCACCTTGTACGGCCTCGCGACGTGGCCCCCCGCCGGCGCCAGCGCCTACACCGTCGGCTGCGGGTTCACGCACCTGCAGATGGCCCACCACAACACCGTCTGGCAGCTGGCCGCCTACGCACTCATCGGGGCCCTCGCGCTGTTCGTCATCTGGATCGGATGGGTGCTCACCATCGACCTGCCCGTCTCCGTCCGCGAGGACGACAAATGGCTGCCGATAAGCGTGTGTGGCTGGGCCTTCATGGTCAGCCTCGCCCTAGGCATCTTCGAGCCCCACGTCATCGTGATCCTCGACGACCTGGGCGCCAAACTCCAGTCGCCCCTCAACCCCGACTGATCCCCTAGGGTGTGTCCGCAAAGTTGTTGAGCCAGAGGCGTAGGCAGGCGATGGTGACTATGGCCTGGTAGTGCCGGGCGAGTTTGTCGTAGCGGGTGGCGAGGGCTTTGTTCTGCTTGAGGCGGTTAAAGCAGCGTTCGCCGACGTTGCGGCGTCGGTAGAGGTGCCGGTCGAAGGTGCAGAGCTTCTCGCCGCGGCGTCGTCGGCCGGCGATCTGGTCGGCGCGTTCGGGGATGGTGCAGGCGATACCCCTCCCGCGCAGGTAGTCCCGGATCGCGCGGGAGGAGCAGCCCTTGTCGGCCGGGAGCCGGCCGGGCCGGGTGCGGGGCCGGCCCGGCCCGGTCCGGGGGATGCGGACGGCGGCCATGACCTGCGTGAGCTGGGTGCAGTCGTTGACATTGCCTGCGGTGACGGTGAACGCCAGCGGCAGGCCTCGGCCGTCGACGACCAGGTGGATCTTCGTCCTCAGCCCGCCCCGGGACCGGCCGGGCGCCTGGCCGGCCGGACCCGGGCCCCCTTTTTCCGGGCTCCGGCAGCGTGCTGGTGCGCCCGCACGATCGTGGAATCGATACAGGCCACCGACCAGTCCACACCGCCGACCGCGTCCGAGTGCTGCTGCACCTGCACCAGCAGCCGCTCCCACGTCCCGTCCGCCGACCAGCGGCGGAACCGCTCGTAGGCGGTCTTCCACGGCCCGTACCGCTCGGGCAGGTCCCGCCACGCAGCCCCGGTGGACAGCTTCCACAAGAACGCGTTGATGATCTCCCGCCGGTCCCGCACCGGACGCCCCAACCGCGACACCGGCAACAACGGCTCGATCCGCTCCCACGCCTGATCAGTCAACTCATGCCGACGCACCACACACCAACAACGCCCACACCCACTTTGCGGACACGCCCTAGCCCAACTTGCAGCCCCCACCAGACCGAACCCAGGCCGCCGGGGGACTGCGTACGCCTTCACCGACACATAATCCCGCACAAAAACACCGCGTCCCCGAACCCTGTGAACTGGGATCTGGCTTTGTTCACGAGTTGCGGTTCTGGCTCAACTTCTGTGACGCGGCCACGCTGAGTGACGGCTGAGCTTCTCCGGGCAGTAGGTGAAGTCGCCCGAAAATGAGCCGTGGTCAAGACGGTTGGGATGGCAGTTCGGGGCCGTGGAAGAGATCGTGCTCCGGTTGAAGGAGCTGTTGTTCCCGTCGATCGCGGACGTTGCGGTGCTGTCGGTGGACGTGAGCATCGCGATAGTGCGGGTCGACGCGGAATGCACTGCGAACGGTGCCGCTTGCCCGGCGTGCGGGGCCTGGTCGAACCGGGTTCATGGTTCCTACCTGCGGTTTCCCGTTGACGTGCCCAGCGCCGGACGAAGCGTTGTTCTTCAGCTGAGGGTCCGCCGATTCGCCTGCGGGAACTCGGGGTGCACCCGCCGCACCTTCGTCGAGCAGATACCCGGCCTGACCCGTCGGCACGGTCAGCGGACCGAGCGGCTGCGCGCGACGCTGGCCGCGGTCGGTCTCGCCCTGGCGGGCCGTGCCGGCGCCCGCCTGAGCCCCGCGCTCGGGGTCTGCGTCAGCCGAAGCACCGTCCTGTGCCTGGTCGACGCCCTTCCCGAGCCGGAAGTGCCGGCCCCGCGTGTGGTCGGCGTTGACGAGTACGCCACCCGCAAGGGCCGCCACTACGGCACCGTTCTCGTCGACGTCGAAACTCGCCGCCCTGTCGACCTGCTGCCCGACCGGGAGGCATCGAGCCTGGCGGCCTGGCTCGCCGATCGGCCCGGCGTCGAGGTCGTGTGCAGGGACCGGGCGCCGTTCTTCGCCGAGGGCGCCACCGCCGGTGCACCGCAGGCCGTCCAGGTCGCGGACCGGTGGCATCTCTGGCACGTGCGCCGTGAGGCGCTGATTGATCGAGTGGAGGTGGGAGACCTTCGCCGCTGTCCTGTCGCAGCAGGACGGTGAAGCTGGGGGCAGCCTGACCCGGGAGATGCCGGGGAGGGTGGCAAGCGGCCCCTACGAAGCCGGGACGTATCAGCACTGCCAGATGGTGCGGGTTCGGCGAGCGAGACGGAGAGGTATACGCGAGGAACCGGTGTGTGAAGCCTCCTAAGGTGCCACCAGCTCGAACCTGGCGGATCTGGGCTGGTCGCGGCGCGCACCCGCACCGTGGGTTGTTGGTGCCGGGGAACTTCCGGGTGGTTTTGTGCTAAACGGCCCGGGAGGCCACAGCGAAGTGCTGCGGGTTAGCTGTGGCGATGCCGCGGGGGTATAGCCGGGTGCCTCCTCCGTCGATCGATCGATTGGTGAACACGGGAACCTTCCCGGTCTTGCCCCTCGGTCGCGCTGCCAGCGCGGCCGGGACGGGCTGGGCACATCGTCTGCCGAACAGGCTGGGCAAGGGGCGGAGCCGCCGTAGTAGTCCGAGGCCGGGAGAGCCGGCCACATGGCGAAGGGCGGCAGCGAGATTGCAAGGGAGGTACTGCAATGTCCGAAGACACCTGGGTGGATGCCCCGGTCACGTGGCCGGTGGCGGAGTACGCCGAGCTACGGGTACGGAAGATGCAGATCAAGCTGCACCGTTGGGCGGTAGCCGATCATGGCTTCCGGTTCGACGATGTGTTCAACTTCGTGTGTGACCCGGCCACCCTGGTAGTGGCGTTCGAGCGGGTCGCAGGCAACACCGGAGCCCGAACTGCGGGCGTGGACGGCCTTCGCGCCGACCACGTGCAGGCATTTGGGGCGGAAGCGTACTTGGAACAGATCCGCTCGCAGTTGAGGGCAGGGGTCTTTCGGCCAATGCCGGTGCGCGAACGGATGATCCCCAAGGCGGGCGGGCACTGCGGCGCCTGGGGATCCCGACCATCGCGGATCGGGTGGTTCAGGCTGCGCTGAAGCTGGTTATGGAGCCCATCTTCGAGGCGGACTTTCGTCCGTGCTCGTACGGGTTCCGGCCCAACCGGCGTGCGCACGACGCGATTGCCGAGATCCATCTGTTCGGCACTCAGGGTTACCGATGGGTGCTGGACGCTGACATCGAGGCGTGCTTCGACCGTATCGACCACGCGGCCCTGATGGGCCGAGTCCGGATGCGGCTGAAGGACAAGCGGGTGCTTGCGCTGGTGAAGGCGTTCCTCAAGGCCGGGATCATGACCGAGCTCGGCGAACGGAACGAAACCACCTCCGGGACGCCCCAGGGAGGGATCCTCTCACCCCTGCTGGCCAACATCGCGCTGTCCGCACTCGACGACTTTGCCGCCGAACAGTGGACGAACACGATGGCAACGCGGCGGGATCGCGAGCGTCGACGGAAACACGGCCTGGGCACCTGGCGACTCGTCCGCTACGCGGACGACTTCGCCATCATGGTGCACGGGACCAGAGAACACGTCGAAGAGCTTCGCGAGCAAGTGAGCGAGGCCTTGGCGACGATGGGCTTGGTCCTGTCGCCGTCGAAGACCCGGATCGTCCACCTGGCCGACGGGTTCGACTTCCTCGGGTTCCGCATCGTGTGGAACCGCAAGCGGGGAACGGACAAGTGGTACGTCTACACGTTCATCGCCGACAAGCCGGTCGAGGCGTTGAAACGGAAGATCAAGTCACTGACCCTCAGGTTGTCGCATCTCGATTACAGGGTCGCGCTGATCAGGATCAACCAAATTCAGCGCGGCTGGGCCAACTACTTCAAGCACGCGGTCGCCAAGCACACCCTGTCGCGCCTTGCCACCTTCGTATGGTGGAGGGTCGTGCACTGGGTGATGCACCGCAACCGCATGACGTGGAAGGCCATCCCGCGATGGCTCCACACTCCGCAAGGATGGGGAGCGATCCGTATGGAAGGGATCGAACTGTTCAGCCTCGCCACGGTGCCGGTCACCCGCTACCGCTACCGAGGCAACAGCATCCCAACCCCCTGGCCGGATCTCTGACCGAGCCGATCCCAACGGCATGATCTCGTGGAGAGCCCGGTGCGGTGAAAGTCGCACGCCGGGTTCGGCGGGCGGGTCCGGGAAACGGTCCTGGAGCAATCCAGGAACCGCGCCCGGACCCGACCCGACAACCTCAGCGAGGCCACCGAGCGGAGCGTCGCCCAGCACCGTCGCTGCCTCCGCGCTCTGGTCCCCACGGTCCCCGAACCCGAACCCGAGGCTGTTCCGGCCGCGGACTCGTCCGGTTCTCCTTGGCCGCGTGGGCACCGATTCGCCGACCGGACCCGGGCCCGGCATGCCGCCGTCCACGCACTGCTGACGGCGGGGCACAGCCGGCGCTCGGTCCAGCGGCAGCTCGGGATGGCCTACCGCACCGTCAAGCAGTTCGCCGACGCTGCAACGCCGGAAGAGCTGTTCACCGGTCAGTGGCAGAACCGGCCCTCCGTCCTCGACGACTACAAGCAGTACCTGGACGACCGCTGGAGCGAGGGCTGCACCAACGCCTGGAAGCTGTGGGAGGAGGTCGTGCCACTCGGCTACAAGGGCAGCTACCAGCGCGTTCGCGCCTACCTGCGCGACAAGCGCATCTCACCGCAGCCGGTGACCGCCCGGCCGCCCTCGCCCCGGACCGTCGCCGGATGGATCCTCCGCTGTCCGGACACCCTCACCGAGATCGAGCAACTCCAGCTCAAGGCTGTCCGGACGCACTGCTCCGAACTCGACGCCCTCACCGGGCACGTCCGCTCCTTTGCGACCATGCTCACCGAGCGCCAGGGCGAGCGCCTGCCCGACTGGCTCGACGCCGTCCGGCAGGACGACCTGCCCAGCCTCCACACCCTCGCCGCGGGCATCGACCGCGACCGCGACGCCGTCATCGCCGGCCTCACTCTGCCGTGGAGTTCTGGCGTCGTCGAAGGGCACGTCAACCGGATCAAGATACTCAAGCGCCAAATGTTCGGCCGGGCCGGCTTCCAGCTGCTGAGGAAGCGAGTCCTGCTCGCAGGATGAGCTCTGGTGCCGTGCGATAGATTGCGTGCGACACGAGAGAAGAGCTCGCATGGACTCCCGCATCCCGCGGTTGCGACGCAAGCTGGCATGCATCCCCTACGCGCCCAACCGAAGCCACTCCTTTGGGGAGGAGCGGCACGAATTTCGTCTCGGCCCCCGCCTCACCAAAGGTCAGGCAGATGCCTTTCAGGCCGAGCATGACGTGGAACTCCCGCAGCCCTACCGAGACTTCCTCACCAAGATGGGCGGCAGTGGTGCGTCTCCGTACTACGGACTGATCCCGTTGGAGGATTGCACGCTCTTCACGATGAACTCCAGAGACGCCAGCACGGGCTCAAGAGGATTCAGCCGGGCCTTCCGCCCCACCCTCCGTGGTGACCTGTTCCTGCACGTCATCGAACGCGGCTGCAGCGATCTCGTCCTCATTGGCATAACCGGCCCTCTCACCGGGCGCATGCTCATCGGCAACGCGGACGGCTTCTGGGGCCCGAACGTCTCCTCTGCCCCGGACTTTCTCGCCTGGTATGAACGATGGCTCGACCACATGGCCGCCGGACAGGACAACCGGACTCTGGAGCTCACCTCACCCCAGCTCCGAGCGCATCTAATTCGGCAGCGGCTCGCTCACTCGCCGTGACCACTCCACAGAACCTGAGCCAGAGCCACTTCACGTGAACGAAGCCAGTCCTCGTACTCGGCCCGGGACTCGATACGCGCCCGAAGGCACAACTCGATCACCCGGTCCACGCGGCGCACCACGCACATCGCCAGGGCAAGGAGCGGGATCAACGTCCCGCCCTCCCCCAGCAGTTCAGGCCAAGCCACAGGCCCAGCTCCTTCTGACGATCCATCCGTTGGGGTGGAGCACACCACGGCCTCCGACTCCTACACACAGCGGGACCTCCAGATCCGGATACCGCCGACCAAGATTTTTTCGGCCTGCGCCGGCTTGATGCTGCAAGGTCGCAAAAGCGCGAGGTCAGGGGCGCGGAAGGACTATCGCGTCCCGAGGTCACGCGGCCCAGGCGCAGGTCCGTTGCCCTCTGTGTGTGGACGCCCGCCAGCGGGGCCCCGGGACGGAGGACTGAACCGCTGCGCGGAGGGTCGGCGTTCGCGAAGAATGTGGTGGATGACTGAGGAGTACTTCCGCTCGGATGATTTCGAGATCGTCTGGCCGCGATGGCTGGTGAAGGCGGAACTGGATCGGCTGGTGGAACTGCCGGGCCGCCGGCAGCCCGGTTCGGACGCCGGGTACAGCGCCCGCTGGGACGGCCAGGTCGAGCAGTTCTTCCGCGAGGCGTTCGCCCACCACGAGGCGGTCGAGGAGTGGAGATCACGTACAGGCGCCCTCGGGCGCGGTTGCTCCAGTACACAGCCGTCAGCTGGCCGGCGGCGGCGCGGACGTCCTCGTCCTCGATGTCGCCGGAGTCCGTCAATGGCCACGTCCACGGGGCGCGACCAGCGATGTCCATCACGTCGCGCAGCATCTCCACCGCGAGCGCGGGTAGTTCCGCGGCGGTCTTGGCGGCGTCCGGGGAGAGCCGGACCGGCCACGGCATGGCGGTCACCGGACGCCCGTGGGCCGAGGACGCCCTCCAGAGCGACGCCGTCGCCGTCGCCGTAGCCCGACGCGACGAACGCGTCGACCGCTGGGGCCGCCGCCAGGCGAGCCTGCCAGGTGCGGACCACGTCGTGAGTACCGGGAGTCCTCGAACGCCGGCACCCACCGGTCCGCACGGCCGTCGGCCCGCAGGGCCTCCAGCAGCTGCGCGGCCGCAGCCGGAGGCAGGGCGCGGTCGAGCGGTGCGCTCGTCAAGACCTCCGCAGGGGAGGCGTTGCGGGCCTGCCACGGTAGCGCCGCAGCAGGTCCGCAACGGGCCCCTTGGTTGGGGTGGTTCAGGCCCGATCATCCGTCAGTAGAACCGGAGCGTTCGCAGGCGCCGTGCCGGCTGCGCGGCGACGCGATTATCTGGCCTCTCTTAGCTGCTCAGCCGATCAGAGGTCGTTGAGGTAGACGTGGTCGGTCTCGTCGGCGTAGTCCGGGCCACGCCAGATGTCGACGTAGATATTCGTGTTCTCCGGCAGGTCATAACCTGTCATCGTGGCGTTGACCTCAATGCAATGGCCCTTGCCGCCGTAGGCGGCCAGGTAGTACCAGCCCCCGTCCCAGAAGACATATGCCCGAGGGGTGGCTCCGTCGGCGGCGGTGTCGCAGAGGCGGACGGTGTCACCGTGCTCATGGATGTAGATCGTGCCGCCGTGACCGGAGTCCGCGGTTGTCCAGATGTGGTCCCAGCTGTCGGCGCTGGGCTGCGCCGAGGCGGCAGACGCCGACGTGGCGCTGGCGAGCGTCCCTCCGGCGAGCAGCACCGTGCCGACTAGAGCTGCGAGCTTTTTTCGCATACTTGATCCTCCCCCTTGCTCAGCCGGAACGTCCGGCGAGCCACCGCCCGCTCCCACGCGGGCGGGCACAACAGGCAACCAGGACGTTTCCTGTCCCCGGTCCAGTAGCGCGGAACTCCCCCTCCACGCCGCTGTGGCTGCCTGCGGCAACAACCACTATGGGATGCGGCCCGCAGGGCCACAGCCCTCAAACCGGTCAGGGCCACCACCACCCCGGGCGTACGCGTCCAGCGAACCGCACAACCGGCCCGACATCGCACTTCACCTCCCGCCCACGCCTATCGCGGCCCCGCACCCCGCCCCGCGCCGCTACGGCGCGCTCTGCCCCTGACCGGGCCCGTGACCAGGGCAGGACACACAGGCCGGCCAGCAGGCTCGCCATATCCGGAATGGCCTAAATGCCCCACTTGGCGCAATTGCGCCACTCTCCCTCCACTCCCACCGCACCATCCCCCACCGTGCTGATCGCCGCGGCCGGCAGTCGACAGCCGGCACTGAACCGGGGTGCTCGCATGGGGTGTAGTCGGCCGCGTGCAGTCGGGTGCCAGCCGAGGCCCGGTCCTCGTTGCGGATCATGCCGGTGAGAGCGCTGCGGCACTGTGAGGGACGTTAGGTGCGGCTCTGGCTCTTGATCATTCGGCCGGGGCCGGTTCGGGCCTGTCAGTTCGTCTTCGAGCTCGGTGATCCGTTGCCGCAGTGACGCGTCCGCCAGCGGGTGTGGGCGACCATCTCGGCGAGCAGCTACCGCCCCGGGACAGTCTCCTCCACCATGGGCAGGCTGGCCGGACCGGGCGAGGCCCCGGTGCAGCGCTCGCACTCGGGCTGGCCGGGGCAGGACACGATCTGCTCGCCCTGGTCCCGCCCGGCCGCGGGGGTTGGGCACCCCCCGCTTTCCTCGGCGGCGGCCCGTCCGGCAGCCGGAGGCCCTGCAGTCGTTCGTCCGCGTCGTCGCCGACGACGGCGCGGACGCGTTCCTTCACCCCTCCGGGGAGCGGGACCTGCCGGTCCGTCACGCCCACCACGACCTGATCACCGGCCAGGTGAGCCTCGGGACGGTGCCGGATGTGTAGAAGAACGCCCACGGCCACCGCACCAGCGGGCTCGGGGGCGGCCGGACGTGCCGGGCACCGGGCTGCGCGCTCGGCGCGTCCGGCTCCGGGAAGACGACGCGGGTGCTGCGACCGGTCGCCGAGGCCCTGTGCCTGCAGGCCCTGGCTGGACAGGCCGCCGTCGTCGTGGTCGGCCCCGCGGGCGCCGACCTCGGCCCGGACGGGCAGTACGACGTCGCGATCCGACTGGGCGCCGGCCCCGCGATGACGATCACTCCACGCTGACCGACGTCGCCCGATCAAGCTCGCTCGACGGCAGCTCGCTTCGGCTGACGGTCCCGCCCTGACCGCTGTGGCCCGGCCCCGGCCGGGCCACACGACTCCGCACCCCAGCACTACCGCTGGAGGTCCGGACAGCGCTACCGATCCTGCTGTGCGCCTACAGCGCGGTGGGGAACGGCCCCGGCTCGTTCAAGTCCTACGGTGCGCGCGCGGTCGTCACCGACGGGCGCGGTTCCACCGTGACCGTACCGCTGTTCAGCAACCGCCACCTCTCCTACTGGGTCGCCGTCGCCCTGATCGACTTCACCGTCCCCGGCGGTGCCACGATCCGCCACGTCGAGAGGTACAGCGCCAACCACGTCGAGGGCCGCCCCACCCTGTATAGCGACGGGACCTTCCGCATGGGCAACGGGAAGGTCGAGTTCAAGTCCCGGTAGCCGCCGCGCCGGCGTGTGTCCACGGGCCAGGTCAGTCGTCGGCGGCGACCAGGAGGGTGATGCGGGCGGCCGATGAGGACGAATTCGTGGACTTCGCCGTGGACGCCGCCCCAGTCGTGGAAGTGCTCGCTGCCGAGGCCGCGCAGGTGGTGGACGGAGCCGGCCGCGGTGAGCGGGGCGAAGACGTCGCGGTGCAGGTGGGCGGTGAGTTCGGCGGGCATCCCGGGCCGAGCCAGATGCTCAGGATCTGTGCGCCGCGCTCCCCGGTGAGGGGTTCGTAGGCGTCGGGGGTGACCGAGGTGAGCCGGCAGGTGCCGTGGCGGGTGCCTTCGGGCGACGCCGCCGCCCGCGTAGTCGTCGCAGAACCGCTCGTGGGCGAGGACGGCGGCAAGCAGGCCCCGGTCCGACGCGGGACCGGCGGGCAGGCGGAGGTACTTGGCGTCGATCCGGCGGAATCCGTGGCCCATCGGGGCCGGGAAGGCGTAGTGGCGGAAACTGAGGAACGTGCCGCCTTCGTGGGTGAGGTCTGTGCCCATGGCGGGAGAGCGAAGCCGCCGGAGCCGGACGCGCGCACGGGACCTTCGACTACGCGGGCTGCGTCCGCACCGCCGGCAGGGTGCCCTGCGAGACCTGCCAGCCCGCGGGGACCGCGGCCCGCGCGGCGGTCAGGAAGGCGGCCGCCCGCTCCGCCTTGCCCGCGCCCTCGAAGAAGAAGCTCGTGAAGTCCGGCTCCCGCAGGACCGTTTTCGCACCGCCGTGCGCCGCGGCGAGCTCCGGCAGCGTACGGTCCAGCAGCGGCCGCAGCTCCGCCGGTACGTCCGCCCCGTGGCGTACCGCGACCGCCCGCGCCCCGCGTACGTCCATGGCGACGGCGGCGGTCAGCGCCCGCGCGCTGAACAGCGGGGTGCGGAACTCCCACGGACGCGGCTCGGGAGAGGGGAAGCCGTGCACCGCCAGCTCCTGGAGGACCACCCGGCGCCGGTGGTCGCTCCTGCGCTCGCCGCCGCCGTCGAGGGACGGCAGCGCCATGAGCACCGGGCCGCGGGCGAGGTCCTGCCGCTGCACCTGCGTCAGGAACCGCCCCAGCGGCGGCTCCTGCCCGCGCAACACCAGCCGCAGCTGGTAGACGGGGCCGGAGTTCGGCATGCCGGAGCCGCGCTCGGTGTAGACCAGACCGGCGACCTGGGACCACGCCACCCGCCTGTGCCGCGGCCCCCGCACCACGGTGATCCCCTCGTCGTCGAACCGCAGCCGCACCAGGAAGCGCATCTGGAGCCAGTGGAAGACCACCACCACCGCGATGACGCCGAACGCGCCGAGCCCCCGCGGCTGCGCGCGTATACCGAGGACCACCGCCCCGTACAGGACGACGAAGAAGACCAGGTCCACTCCGAGCGCGCGGGAGTGCTCCTCGATCAGCGGGCCGAGCCGCACGGTTGTGGCCATACGCCCCACGCTACGGACGTCCCCGCGCCGCGGTACCGGCTGTGACGGAGCGGTGCCGCGGTCGTGACAAACCCGCGGTGCACGCGTCAGCCCAGCAGGGCCAGCAGGGTCTCGGCGCCGAAGCGGGCCGCGTCGGGGTCCACGCGGCCGTGCGCGGGGACGGCGGCGGCGGACGGCACGACGCGCACGGCCTTCGCCATCACGGCGACGGCGCCCGGGGCATCGGGCGCCGCGTCTTCGGTGAACCCGGTCTCCCGGCGCAGCGCGGCGTCACCTTCCGCGGGCCGGGTGCCGGTGCCCCGGGCGTGGCGGGCCGGGCGCCGGGGGCGCCGGGGCGCTGTGCTGCTGGTGCACGGCGTAGAGGGCGACGCAACGCCACGCGGGCTCGTCCATCGCCGCCGCGAGCCGCGGACGCGCAGGACAGCGGGTGCGCGTCTGCGGCCTGAGGGTTGAGGAACATCCATGCCAGATCGTGCGCTGAGACGTTGTCTCAGTACGGTTGGCGATGTGTCATGTGACGTCGAAAGGTTCGGTTCCGGCATAGTCGTACGACCATCCCGCGGTCGTGTCGGGTGCAGGCATGAGGTCGTAGACGTGCCACACGTCAATCGGTGGGTGCTTGCGCGAGCCGCGGGCACGTTGCTGCTGCGGCGGCTGATTGCGTTGGTCCAGTTCCACGATGCGGGTGCGGCCGTGGAACGGACCTCCGCGCACCTTGATGCCCACCGTGTTGTTTACGATCTCTCCGCGCACCCACTGGGCGATCAGTCCCAGGTGCCTGCTGTCTCCACCGCTCATACCGACAGCGAACCACTGCCGGCGGCCTTCGGGGAGCCGGCTGCATCGGCGCAGAGCCAACAGTGTCAGCTGAGCCTGCGATAGCAGATGAGGGCACTGGCGATGCCGGCGAAGGCGAGGAAGTGCTCGGCCTTGCGCTCGTAGCGGCGGTGCAAGCGACGGCAGCCGTTCAGCCAGGACATCGTCCGCTCGACCGCTCAGCGGTGCCGGCCCAGGCGGCCGGAGGACTCGACTCCGCGCCGGGCGATGCGCGGCACTATCTTCCGGCGGCGCAGCCATCCGCGCAGGTGGTCGAAGTCGTAGCCCTTGTCCGCGTGCAGCCGGGCCGGACGACGGCGACGGGGTCCGTAGCGGGAGCGGATCGGCGGGATGCCGCGCATCAGGAGGATCAGGGCCTGGCTGTCGTGAAGGTTGGCGCCGGAGATGCCCACCGAGATCGGCAGCCCGTTGCGGTCGCAGATGACGTGTATCTTCGATCCGAACTTGCCTCGATCGGTCGGATTCGGTCCGGTCAGCGGCCCCCTTTGACCGCGCGGACGCTGACCGAGTCAATCGCGCACCGCGACCACTCCAGATCGCCGTTTGCACCGAGCCGGTCCAGGACTACGCGGTGCAGCTTGGCCCACGCCCGGCCGCGGACCGGTGGGTGAAACGTCGATGGACCGTCTGCCACGACGCACCGACGACGGGCGGCACCCGCCGCCACGTGCAGCCCGACGTGGCGACGAACACGATCGCCGCCAGTACCGCGCGATCACCGCACCGCCGCCGCCCCCACCCTGGGCACGGAGTGGCGGATCCGGCACCACGTCCCGAAAGATCTCCCACAGCCCGTCCGGCACCAGCCGCTCAACTATGTCCATGCCAAGGCGACGAGCGACTGCCAATCCTCACCAGCGACGACGGCACTGCGCGCGCAGCTCCCACGGGCTCCTCCGGTATCGGACTCACCCGCTGCATCCAGACCCTGGCCAGCGTCCACCACGACGCCGAGGGACGGCGCTGGAAACACGGCACCGACCCTGCCCACGTCCACCTGGTCGTCCTGCGCTCCGACCTGACCGAGCAGCAGGAGCGCACCGACCGCACCGTCCGGCAGCTCCACCGACTCGGACTGCGGCTCTCGTCGACGACCGCCGGAGCCACCGCAGTTGTTGAAATTGACCAACCAGCGACCCAGGGTATCCGCGATACCTGAATGCACACACCTGCTGTGAATGCCACGTCGATTCGGCCCGGAGCGGAGCAGTGCCGACGCGGATGGTGTCGGTCACCTCGTCCAGGCCGGGCCGCGCAGCCGTCGTCGACCGCCTGGCCACGGACGCGGGCCGAAGCGCCGGCCAAAACCGGCTGAGCGCTGCAGGGCTCAGCTTGACGATCCTCAACCGCAAGGATCGTCGAGCACTGTTCCGGGGAGGCTCGACGTGAGCATCTCGTCGATGCAACTGCGCAGCCCGACGCCGCTGGGGTCGATCCAGGTGAGCCACGGCACCGGCTGGAGCAGGCCGTCGTACGGACGGGGGGCAGCGGCGGTGAGGAGAGCGCGGAGCTCGTCGGGGGCGGGGTCGGTGACCAGGCACAGCCAGGCCGGGGCGGCGCCGATGCGCACCTCGGGCGGTCGTCCGGGGTCCGGCCACAGGCTCCGAGCCCACCCGGGTAAGTTGGGCGATCGCAAGGACCAGGCTCACCCGGACCACCGCATCGTCTTCCTCCGCCGGCCTGGACCGCAGAGCAGAGGAGACGTACCGGCTCCCACGGCGGAGCCGGTACGCGCGTTCGCCTGGGGCGCGGACGGCCGGCACCACGCCATCGGGTCAGACCAGGACCGGGGGGCGGGGGTCAGCCGCGAGTTTCGCCAGCTGTGTGTGGAGGATGTTCTGCGGGATGTCGGGGGTGTCGTCGGTCTGGTCGAGGGTTTTGAAGGTGACGATGGTGGAGCCCTTGCGGACGACCACGACGGTCATGGGGATCGCGGACCCGTCGGCTCCGACGACGACCTGGCTCGCGTCGAAGGCGATGGCGTCGTCGCCGGCGCCGGGGGCGGTCCGCTGGTAGGGCGATGAATACTGCAGCTCGTCGCCGGGCCGGGCACCGGAGGGGCGGATCTCGGCGGTCGTGCACTGGGAGAGGGCGAAGCGCAGCTCGGACATCACCTGGCCGGCGACCGTATCGGTGTACGAGGTCAGCGCGACGCTCGCGTGCCTGGCCGTCGCGTCGGCGGAGGGCACGACGTCCTCGCTGACATGGGCGGTGAAGTCGTGGAGGCTTTGCAGCTCCGCGGCTGCGTAGATCGGTCGGCACGATGCGGGCGTGACGGTGTCGTACCTCGTGCGGAGGCCGTGGTCCACCGGGGCGCCCTTGCCTTCGACGGCCTTGACCGTGTAACCCGTGATGTCACCCGGGCTCAGCGCGAGCCGGTCCAGATCCGGCTGGTTCAGCGCCGGCTCAGCCGTGGCAGGGCGATCCGTCTTCTGATGAGCCGCAGCATCATGGCCGCCGCACGCGGCAGCCGGCCCAAGTGCACAGACCACCCCCGCGGCTGCGACAGCTCGCATCAACGCAGCCCGCACCCCCATCGCCCCCATCGCCCCCAGAATCGCTCACTCGAAGGGCCCCGGCCGCACGCCAGGACCAGAAAGCAGCGAGCAGCTTAACTGATCACCTGCGCGGGAAAGTCACCGATGTGGTCGCGTACGACGTCGGCGTACCGGCCGCAACGCTCGGCGGCGCAGAGGTCTGTGTCCGACAGTGAGACCACGGATGCGGCGGCACGATGCGTCGTTGCGACACCGTCGAGATGCGAGGACCGCCGTGAAAAGCATGTCACCAGCCACATCGAAGCAGGCGGATTCGGCCCGGCGCGCGAGCGCGACACCCGCCGTCGGGGGGGGTGTTCGTCATCCGGGGAGGATGCCGGTGATCGATGTGGCGGGAGCGGTGGCTTCGGCTGTGGGTACGGTCACTGTGACGGGGTGTCCGACGTCGGACAGGGTCATCGTGGCGGTCACGGTGGTGTTCTGCAGAGCTATGGTGGTTCGGGTGCGTACCACGTGGCCGGCCTGGTCGACCCAGACGTCCGCGTCCGCGAAGACCGCCCAGGAGTCCTCCTTCGCCGCGGCCAGTTGCCCGCGCGGGCCCGCCGCCATCCGCATCGTCAGGGGGCCCAGGCCGAGGCTGCCCGAGTAGTGCACGGTGGGGGTGCCGTTGATCCGTGCGGGCGCCGCCTTGGAGACGTGATCCATCTCGGCGATCTGCTGGAGAACGCACTCCGGGTCGTTGAGGGGTGCGCGCAGGAGGTAATGCGTCACCGTGTCGGCACGGACGGTCTCAACCCACTTCTGGCCCAGGTTGGACAGACCGCGCAGGTAGACCGTTTTCTGGTCGAACACCTCGTCAATGTGGTCGATGGCTCCACGGGGAAGGCGCACAGTCACGGCGCCCTTGTCCGCGGCCATGTCGAAGGCGCCCGTGACGGTCAGGGTGCCTCCGGTTCCGTTGCTGTTGACCACGACGGTGTCCGTAATCCGCGCGCTGGTGCTGCGGCTCGCGGCGACCGCGGAGCGGACGGCCTCCCGGTAGGCGGCCGACACCGGCAGGGCCGTCGCCTCGCTCGGCGGCGTGTCATGCACCGAGCTCACGCACCCCGAGCAACCCAGCAGCAGGAGCGCGGTCCACGCTGCACACGCACGTCGCTTCATGATCCCCCCCGGGAATGTCAAACTGCCTGACCGGCAGCGTTGCAGGATAACCCCCGGGCCGCGCTGCCCGTGCTCCGTCAGGAGTCGTCGGCCGGGGTGTAGTGGCTGTTCGCCAGGCACCACTCGATGTCGGCGACGGCCGACGCGTGGATCCGGGGGTCGAGGTGGCCGAGCACGCTGTTCCACCTGTAGTCGACGCGGTGTAGCAGGTTGGCCTGTGCGAGTGTGGTTCGACCGGTTCGGTGTTGGAGGCGTACGAGTGCGGCCTCGCTCATCACTGTGTCCGGCTCGCCGCGACCGGAGGAAGGGCACAGGCCGCTCTCGAGCAGGTCGAGGGCGTCCGACAGCCGGCCGCGCCCGGCCAGCCGCCCCGACAGGACGTGCAGGGCACCGTTGTCGTCCGCCGAGAGGGCCCTGCGCAGGAGGTCGTCGATGCCGTCCCGATCGCCTGCGTGGTCGGCGTGGGCCGCGGCACCGAGCCAGATGCCCTGAGTGGAGCGCATGTTGACGTCCAGGTCGAGTCCCTTGACGAATGCCTCGGCGATCGCGGCGGCTCCCGGCAGGCCGACGGAGCCGGTCAGGCCTGCGGCGATCTGGCCGCAGGTGGGGAAATCGGAGATGTCGGTTGCCGTGGACAGGCCGAGTGCCAGGTCGGTACGGCCCGCGTCGAGCAGGACGGTGAGCAGTCGGAAGGCAGGCAGAGCAGGCGCGCCAGCCGCGATGCGCCGCAGAACGGCGGTGGCCTCGCCGACACCGTCGGGGTTCAGCAGCAGCATCTGGGCGCACACCGGCCCGAACTGGCCGCGCCCGGCGAGGAAGCACTCGTACGCCTGACGCGCCGCGGCGGCGTGGTCACCGAGTTCGCTGCAGGCCAGGACGCGGTAACCGTGCAGGATCTCGTGCGAGTTCACGTAATCCGAGTCGGGGTTGGGTTGGGGCGTGTGCTCCAGCAGCGCGCGCCACTGCCGGGTTCGGCGATAGTGCTCCAGCAGCGGCACTGGCGTTCCCTGCTCGGCCACCGCTGTGAGGGCAGCGTCCTCGTCGAGGCATTCGTACAGGCCGGGATGCAACTCGTGGAACATCATCTCCAGGTAGCCGGTGAGCCGTTGAAGGGGAAGTCCCCCGGTGAACGTGTTGGTCGCGCCGGAGATTCTGCGGCCGGACGCGTACGGCAGCCCCGCGGGCGCGCGGCCGGTGATCCGCAGGATTCTCAGCCGTGTCCGGGAAGCCGCCTCGTGGCCGGCGTCGGCGGCCTCGGCGAGGAGTCGCTCGGCTTCGTCGAGACGGTTCCGCCGCCACAGCGTGGCCGCCAGGTTCCGCCACGAGGTCGCCGAGCCGGGCCACTTCGTGACCGCGTGGCGCAGCCATTCCTCGTCGTCCTGCGGCACGGCGTACGAAGTCCGGCTCACCGGTCCACCGCGGCTGGCGCCACCGTGGGCTCCCGTTCCGGCGGGTTCGGGAGCCCAGGCAGATGGCGGGACCAGTTCCCGCAGCCGCTGCCGCCACCAGCCCGCGGAGCCCGTCACCTCATTGGTGCACAGGTTCGTACCCCAGTCAAAGGTGAGTGTCTCGCCAGGATCGCTCTCGCACAGCCACCGGACCATGCGGCGTTCCTCGGCCAGCGCCCCTTCCTCACGGTCGGTCCGGGTACTGCGCACCTCCAGCATGCGCTCCAGTTCCCGCCAGCGGGCGCGGTGCGTCACGGCACTGAACAAATCGTACGGCTCGCGCCTCCTGGTCACCGCTTCGTCGTCGGCGGAGGCGGTTACGCAATCGGCCAGTTCGTCCCAGCGGCCGTGCCAGGCGAGGAAGTCTTCCCACTTGCGGTGGTAGTGGGAAGGGGCGGCCTGACGCAGCAGGGGTTCGGCGCGTTCGCTCTCGCCGCGACTCCACAGCAGGGTCCCGAGCTGTTCCGCTGCTTCCGCGGCGATCGCCTCGTCCGCAGCGGCATGCGCCGTGGACAGCAGTCTTTCCGCGATCTCTCCGTGGCACGCGTTCACGGCCCGCAGGCCCATCGCAAGGGCGGTACGGGGGTCAGCCGCCTCTGCCATGATCCCCCAGGCCGGCGCGGCGATCGGCGGCCTCAGCCTGTACTGAGCGTCGTCGACGAGGTAGTCGAAGACGGTCACCGCGCGGCCGCCCCCTGGCGTCAGCAGGCGGCAGTAGCCACGGCGCAGGCGCACGGCCCAGCGCAGTGCCTCATCGAACGCGGAGGTGTTCCCGGCTTCCCCGGCCTCCCCGGCGAGTCCGTCGGGGACATACAGGGGGTGCAGGCGGGACAGCAGGTCCAACGGCACCGGGCCGCTCCAGCCGGCGCGTACGCAGTCCACGGCGGCGTGCACCAGCGCGGCGCCGTGGTAGTGCCCGCCGGGGTCGGCGGTATGGGCGGCCAGCAGGTCCCGCAGTTCGGGCCCGGCGGCAATTGCCTCGGCCAGGCCGTAGCGGTCCGTGGTGGGCAGAGCCGTCGCGATCCTCGGGTCGCCGGCCAGCCCGTGCGCCCGCTGCAACTCCTCGGCCGTGAACGGCCGCTCCAGGTTCACGCGAGTGGCGCGTGCCAGGAACTGCCGGGTGAGCGGGCGCCGGTCGCCGTCCATATTGCCGGGCGCGCTGTCGCCGGACGGGTCGGTGAGGTCGGTCAGCTCGGTGGCGCGGATCGTGGCCAGCAGCACCGGCCGGTGAGGATGGGCCAGCAGCCGCAGCAGGTCCGCTACGTGGACGCCGCCGGGACCGAGATGGAGTTGCAGGTCGTCCAGCCACACGGCGGTACGGTGCATCTCGAAGGCGGGGTCCGACAACGGCGCCAAGGCCCCGGGCACCACGGGAACGGCCAGCCGCCAGCCCTCCAGGTGCCGCCACATGGCCTCGGCCATGGCCCGGGATTTCCCCGCCGACGACTGGCCGACCACCAGCGCCAGTCCTCCGCGGTCACGCGCCGCGACCACGGCTTCGTCCAGCAGCCGGTCCCGGTCCCGGCTCACGTACGAGGGGTACTGCGGATCCAGCGCCACGTGGTATCCGCCGCCGCGCACCGGAGGCGCCGCGTGGATGCCGAGTACGTCCCGATCCCGTACCGCACCTGCCAGGGGCAGGTCACCGTCCGGTCCCAGGACGACGCGGCCGCCCAGGATCTCGCGGCGGCGCTGCGCGGCCGCCGGAGAGCGCGGCCACTGCCCCGGGGCCGCGGAAAGCCGCGCGGCCGCGACCCGGTCGGCTTCGCGCTGCCGTGCGCGGCGCAGCCGGTCGGCCGCGTGCGCCTTGAACCGCAGCGACTCCCACTCCTGGTCGTCCTCCACACCGCAGGCGGCGAGCAGCCTGCCCAGTGTCCGCTTCGTCGGCGCCCGGCGAGCGCACAGCGCCTCGCCCACCACCGTCTCGCCCAGGTCCGCGGCTTCAGCGAGGCGGGAAAACGATTCCAGTCCCGCCGCCCGCATTGCGGAGCGCAGCCGTTCCGCCAGCCGGCGCATCTCCAAGGGCGCGTCCGGGTCGACCCGCTCCGCCGTACGCCCCAACCCAGCAGCCCCCGTTCCCCGCGCGGACAACCGCATTCCCCGCGACCGTCCCCAGCCATTGTCCGCGGATTCCCCGCATCCCGGCAACCGGCCCGGACCGGGGAAGCGCCCCCGTTCCAGGCTCGGTTCAGCGGTCCCAGCCGGGACGCACCCGACCCGGGGAGGAACCATGCACACCCTGCACCACATCCACGACGTGTTCACCGCGCTGCAGCCCGTGCTGGCCGCGGTCCAAACAGGCGTCGGCCTCGCCGGCCTGATCGCGCGGGTGCGCCCGAAGCGCACGGCGCCCAACCGCGACGACCGGTGACCCCAGCCCGGGTGCGACATTCCGCAGCACCCGGGCTTCCACCGACGCCATGCCATGAGCCAGGAGCCAGTAACGCTGGTTCCGGGCTCATGTGCGTGACAGGCAGCAAGGCGCCGAAGTCGAAGGCGAGATCTTCGGGCACGGCCACTGCGCCGGTCACCGACGTCCGGCCTACGCGCAGGGCGATGTGCAAAGGGCGATGTACCGCCAGGGCCGTGGGACCAGGTGACGGCGGCGCCTCCGTGACTGCCGTCACCGTCCCGCCCCCGGCCGGCACGCCCGAACAGACACCGCCGGCCCCGCCCGGGAGCCCTGTGGCCTGGGCCTCTTCCCTCCCAGAAAGAGGTATCGACACAGCGGCGCCGGTTGCACCCCGCGGTGGGCAGCCGGAACGCCCCCGGCAAGAAGCACCGACGCCTGGCGGACAAGGCAGACACTTCCCACGGACAGCTGCCCCCCCGACCGGCCGCGTGGCCGGAAGACACACGTCCGCAGGTGCCGCAGCCTCCCCTGACC
Source organism: Streptomyces sp. NPDC004031 (assembly GCF_053604375.1). Taxonomy (NCBI): domain Bacteria; kingdom Bacillati; phylum Actinomycetota; class Actinomycetes; order Kitasatosporales; family Streptomycetaceae; genus Streptomyces; species Streptomyces sp. NPDC004031. The sequence goes on from NZ_JBSGHL010000050.1 coordinate 29,606, forward strand.
AGGGATGTCCGTCGAAGCGGAGCAAGCCTCAACGCCGGCAACGAGCAGGCCTTCGAGCGTCGTCGCATCCCTGTGTACGCCCCTTCGTGCCACCGCCCCGGCCACGGGGGCTCGGCCTCGGTCAAGCGCGGCTCAGGTGACCCCGGGCCCGGGGAATCCGAGTGCGCCGTGGTGGCACTGCTGGGAGCATGACCGCGTGATCCAGGAACTCGAACGCATGGTCGTACGGCACACCCTCCGCATCCCCGCACCCGGCGGCTCCGGGCCGTCCGAGCAGGCGCTGCCGGTGGTCAGGCAGCTGGACGCCGCGCTGCTGTCGGCCGGGTTCACGCTGTCGGCCCAGGCGCGCCGGTATCTGGCGGGCCTTCCCGAGCCGCTGGCCGCGTACACCGGGGCCCGCACGCTGGGCGCGGTACGCGAGCTGGTCGGTGCGCACGTGCAGCACAACACGTACTTCGTCGGCTTCCCCGCGAACGTGCCGGACACCGTGGAGTTCTGGTGGTCCTGCGTCGCCGGCGCGCTCGCCGACGAGGCCACGCACGCGGCCACGTACGAGCAGCTGAGCGCCGGGGCGGTCGACCTGCTGACGCTTCCGGCCTACGGCCGGTACCAGCACACCTACGAGGAGATGCTCGCCGCGCACGGCGAGCTGGTGGCTGCGGCCGGCGACCGTGTGACGGTGCTGCACCTGGGCGGCCCGCTGGAGGAGGAGGTGACGGCGCTGTACCTGGCGCTGGCCGGGAGCAGCACACCACTGGGCGAGGACGGTCTGCGGGACCTTGAGGCGCTGGCCGGGCACTGCGCGGCGGGGCCGCAGCCGGAGCACATCCCCGTGCGCGAGAACCGGGCGGTCGTCAACCGCGCCAGGCTCACCGCCGGCGCGGACCTGCTGCTGGACACCGTGACCGATGTCCTGCGGCTCGCGGCGGCGTTGAGCGACGGGGACGTGGGCCTGGTGGAGCCGACGCGCTTTCGCGCGCTGGGCCGGCCGGTGCGGCGCGCTCTGCTGGCGGGGCTGGACGCGGTGGTCGCGGCCGACCCCGCCAAGCTCGCCGACGTGAACGGGCACCGCGAGGAGTTCAAGCGGCTCGGCGAGCGGCTGCACCCGCACGAGTACCCGAAATGGCCGCACGCCGCATCGGTGTTCGCCGTCGCCCGCGGCGAAGTAGCTGCCCCCACCTCCGGCAGCCGCGTCGAGCAACTGCTCGCGCAGGGCGATGTGGCGGGCGCGCTGCGGGTGCTGGGCGCATCGCCGGGCCGGCTGCTGCGGGCGCTGGACCGGCTCCTGCGCGACTGCGCCTCGCAGGCCGAGCGGGACGCCGTGGTGGCCGCGGCCTCGCAGGCCGCCCAGGGTGCGTCCGGGCGGGTGCTGCTGGCGGTGCGCGAGCACTTCCTCGGGCGCGGGCGGCCCGCGTCGGCCACGCGCGTCTTCGTCAACCGGCGCGGAGCCGCGTGGGCCACCTCCGACGAGCGCCGGCCCGTGCCGGTCCCGGCGCGCGAGCAGGTGGCCGGCGCGCTGGACGCCGAGATCGCGCGGCGGCTGCCGCGGCCGGAACGGCTGCTGATCGACCCGCACGTGCTGGACGTGGCGCTGCCGCTCAGCGGCCGGGCATCCACGGGCGGTTTCGGCGTGCTGCCGCGCGGATCGGTCTCGCCGGTCGACGGGGACCTGCTGCGGTTCTTCGTCCACTGGAAGCAGACCCGGGAACGCACGGACTTCGACCTTTCCGCGCAGCTGCTCGACTCCGGCTACACCACGGTGTCATGGCTGTCCTACACCCAGCTCACACAGGTCGAGGGCGAGCACTCCGGGGACATCACCGACGCCCCGGACGGCGCCTCGGAGTTCATCAACCTGCGGCTCGGTGCGGTACGCAGCACCTTCATCGTCCCCCAGGTCCACATCTACTCCGGCGAGGGCTTCGACGAGGTCGAGGAATCCTTCTTCGGGTTCATGCTGCGCGAACACGAACAGCAGGGGCAGCCGTTCGAAGCCCGGACGGTACGCATGAAGTCGGAACTGCGCGGGCCCGGACGGGCGGCGCTGCCGCTGGCTTTCGTACGCGGGCCGGACGGCGGCTGGCACGCGAAGTGGCTGCACCTCTACCTGCGGGGGATGCCGGGCGGCAACCGGGTCGAGGCACACAAGGTGACGGTGGCGGGGCTGCTGCGCGCCGTCGTCGAACGCGAGTACCTGACGGTGCGCTGGCTCACCGAGCGTATGGCCTCGCAGGGCACGGTCATCACGCTGTGGGACGGCGCGAACCTCCCGGAGGAACCCGTCACCTACATCGGCATGGAGCAGCCCGAGGGCCTGCACCCCGACTCGGTGGTCATCACACCGCAGAATCTGCGCGCGCTCATCCCCGAGTGAGTGCTAGCGTTCCATGGCGGCGAGGCCATGATCGGACTTCCTTCTCATTCACTCTCCGACGCTAGTCCCTTCGCTCTCCTCGCCGCCGACCTTCCGTGGAGCAGGACGCACCTGCCTGCCGACCACACCGCCACCAGCGTCCGAGATGCCCTGATGGAGACCGCACACAGGCTCCCGCAGCACCTGAAGCGGTCCCTGGCCCGGGGCCGGGGCACCGACCTGTCCGTCCACACCCGCGAGCACCTCGACGCCGTCGCCGCACAACGCCGAACCCTGGTGGCCCACAGGCCGACCTACCGCGACATGAGAGGCTGCGATTCCTCGTTCGCGGCGGCTGTCCGGAACTGCAACCAAGATCCGGAGTAGGCGACATCAGGCGGATGACGGTCTTCGCGGAGAACGGGGCCGTCCGCGGCGCTGGTGACCACGCCGGGCCAGAACCGGGCAGCGCCGTGGTTGGCATGGTCGAAGGCGAGTGTCCACCGGCCGGGGTGCCGACGGAACATGAGGCGGGCAGCGGTCCGGCCCGCACCCAGCCGGCGGTACCGGCGCAAGACGAAGAACTCGCTCACCTCCCGGACGCCGTCGTCGAGCCCTCACGTCATGCTGAATCCGGCCAGGGCGCCGTCGATGCGGATGAAGCACGCTTCCCTGTCGTCCTCCGTGAAGTAGTGGTCCAGGAAGCGATAGACGAACGTGCCGTGCGGCGTCACGTCGTATCCCCGCACGTCGGAGAAGTCGTACTGGTAAAGCTGCACCAGGTTCCCCAGGACGGTCTTGTCCTGCGCAGCCACTGGAACCATCTCGATCACCATGGACGACAGTGTTCCGCAGACCGAAGCGCTCTCCCGCGGGGCCGCGGCCACCCGGCTGCGTGATCGCAACCGAGCGACTGCTCAACTGCCTGTGCCACACGTCAGAGATCACGTGTGGCGACGAGCACTGGAATCCGCCGGACGAGGATCCGGGGCCTCGGTGCGGTCGCAGGTCCCAAAAGCAGCGGGTGGGCCGGTACGGTGACGGTCATGGGACGACGATCGGACCTTGCCGCAGAGATCGCGCAGAACGTGGTGAACGCCTCCGCCGTCCTTTTTCTGCTGGCGGGACTGGTGCCCCTGTTGTGGCAGCACGACGGCTGGTCGGGGGTCACCCACCGGACCGGCTCGGTCCTCCCGCTGGCAGTGGGCATTGCCGTCTTCGGCCCACTGGGCCGTCGGTGGAGAGCCCACAGGCGCCGGCACCGCGCCGATGGGCAGCAGGCAGGTGCACGACCGCACTGACCTCCGCACGATCGCCTGCGGCCTGAGGCCGGCGTTGCAGAATCAGCCGTGCCGGACAGGCACCCCTGTACCGCCGGCCTGGACAGGCCTTGTGTGAGCAGGCACCTCCGTGGCGGCCCGCCGAACCAGCCCCGGTCGGACCACGGCAGCCGGCGGGAGACTGTGACAGCAGACCGGCACACACCACTGCCCGCCACCGGGCGATCTGCGCTTACTACCGCCGACGCCCACCCCCTGCCACCATGACGCCCGCTCACAGGCCGTTTGCGTGGGCGGCTCTGGACGCAGAAGGAAGGCTCGTCCGAGTGAGCCCCTGCCACGGCAGCGTGTGATCGAGGACGTCGTCCGGCTCGGTGGCAGCTCCGGATTCGTGAGCCACAGGAGCGTCAAGCGGCTGAGCCGACCCGGCTCGGGAGTGGCCGGATGCCGCGGCCGTACCGGGTCCGGCTCAGTCGAGAACTCCCGGCCGGCTGCCGCCCCGTGCAGCCGTCGACGTCCCCGGGTCCTGGACGCGGTCGAAGGCCGTGGCCGCGTCCAGGGCCCGCAGGGTGGCGGGGGAAAGGTGCAGACCGGCGGCCAGGGCGGAGTCGCGGATGGTCTCCGGGCGGCGCGCGCCGGGGATCGGGATCAGGGCGGGGCTGGTTTCCAGCAGCCAGGCCAGTGCGGCCTGCTGAGGGCTTGCCCCGTGCTCCTCGCCCGCGGCGGCGAAGGCGGCGGTGAGCCCGTCGGCCGCCCGGCCGACCGTGCCGAGGGGGCGCCAGGCCAGGAAGGCGAGGCCCAGGTCGTCGGCCCGGCGCAGGACCGCGGTGTGCTGCGTGGCGCTCGGTGAGAACTCGTTCTGGACGGCGACCAGGGCGTCGCCCAGCACCTCGTGGGCCAGGTCGAGTTCGGCGACCGTGACGTTGGAGACGCCCACCGTCGCCGCGACGCCCTCGCGTACCAGCCTGTCCAGCGCCGCCAGCGACTCCTCCAGCGGGACCCGCGGGTCGGGGGCGTGCAGGAAGAACAGCTCGATGCGGTCCTGGCGCAGCCGGTCCCTGGACTGCGCGGCCGAGCGCAGCAGGTGTTCGGCGCTGCTGTCGGTGAGCCACCGCCCGTCGCCGGGCCGGACCCGGCCGGCCTTGGTCGCCACGGTGATCCGCGCCGCGTCGCCCTTGCCAGCTGTCCAGGGCCTCGGCGATGAGGATCTCGTTGTGCCCGACCTCCCCGGCGCCGGTGTGGTAGGCGGAGGCGGAGTCGACGAGGGTGATCCCCGCGTCGAGCGCGGCGTGGATCGTCGCGACCGCCCGCGCCCGGTCCGGGCGGTCCTCGATGGACAGCAGCATGCCGCCGAGGCCGACCGGGAAGACTTTTGACCGCCCGCAGACGCGTGCTGCGCCGACGGCTCGGGGTGATGCGTGGTGCATGGGTCTCCCTGTCTCGTTGATGGGGCCGCTCGTCCGGCCGGTCGTCCCGCCGCCCGTCCGGCTGCCCGTCCGCCCACTCGTCCGGTTGCCCTAGCCCCGTGCGACGGGCCGGCCGCGCGAGACGACCGCGGCGATCTCGGCGGCCGGGTCCGCGAGCAGCGCCACGTGGGTGCCGGGGTTGTGCCGGGTCAGCAGGATGTCGGCGCGGGCTCCCTCGGCGATGACGCCGAGGGAACCCGCGGCGCCGAGCAGCCGCGCCCCCGTGGTGGTCGCGCTGCGCAGCACCGCCCAGTCCGGCTGCACCTGGGCGCGCAGCGCGAACTCCTCGGACTGGTGGTGGTGCATCCCGCCGAGCAGGTCGGTGCCGAAGGCGACGGCGGCGCCGGCCCGGTGCGCGTGCGCGAGCGCGGCGAGCCCGCCGTCGCGTACCGCGGCGACCTTGGCGACGCTCGCCGGCGGCAGCCCCAGCCGCGGGCCCTCTTCCGCCAGCACGGTGTACGTGACCAGCGTCGGGACGTAGAAGGCGCCGTACGCCGCGAGCAGCGCCGCCTCCTCGGGTCCGATGAGGTTGCCGTGCTCGATGGTGCGCACCCCGAGCCGCAGCGCCCTGGCCACCGCCTGCGGGGTGTAGGCGTGCCCGGCGCAGTAGAGGCCGGCGCGCTGCGCCTCCTCGACGGCGGCGCGGACCTCCTCGTCGCTGTACTGCGTGCCGTCGATCCGGTCGGTGGGGCTGGAGATCCCGCCGGACAGCATCAGCTTGACGAACGAGGCCCCGGAACGGGCCAGTTCGCGCACCGCGACCCGCAGCGCCGGGGCGCCGTCGACGACCTGGCCGATGCCGGGGACGGCCGGGTGGTCGTCGGTGTGCCGGCGGCCGCGCGGGCGCAGGTCGCCGTGCCCGCCGGTCTGCGACAGCGCCTTGCCGCACACGTACAGCCGCGGGCCGGTTGCCACCCCCTCGTCGAGGGCGTCGGCCAGCCCCGCGTCCGCGCCGCCCGCGTCCCGCACGGTGGTGAAGCCGCGCTCCAGCATGCCGCGCAGCTGCCGCAGCGCGTGCGCCGTGACGTAGCTGGGCGGGTAGCCGGTGTCGGCCCACTCGTCGGCGGTGACCGATGTGGCGTGGACGTGGCAGTCGATCAGGCCCGGCACCGCGTACAGCCCCGTCCCGTCGAGGTCGCCAGCGGCCGGCGGCTCGTACGTGTCGGGTGTGACGGCGGCGATCCGGTCGCCGTCCAGGACGATCCGCCGGTCGGGCAGGACCCGTTCGCCGTCCGGGTCCACCACGTCGACGTGCCTGATGTGCATCGGTGCTCGCTGCCCTCTCGCTGTGCGGTGTGTGCCCCGGGTCGTCCGGCGGGGCGCCGGTCGGCCGGTCGGCCGGTGAGGGGCGCGCCTCAGCCGGCGAGGAGCGCGCCGAGGGTGGTGGCGGTGTCGGCGTTGCCCACCATGAAGCCGTAGTCGCCGGGCGTGGTGCGGGTGTAGCTCTCGCGGGTGAGCACCAGGATGCTGGAGTCGTACGGCGCCACGAGCTGCTCGACCACCTCGAAGGTGTAGGGGTCGACGACCTCCCCGATCACCGTGCCGCCCTTGACGACCTCGCCGAGCCGGTCCGGGCCGAAGTGGGAGATCACGGCTCCGCCCCTGGTGGGCCGCAGCGTGACCAGTTCGGTCAGCACCGTCTGGGGTGCGGCGGGGGCCTCGGGCTCGCCGTCCAGCATGCCGATGGTCTTGAGCATGTTGCGGCCCCGCCGCACCGCCTTGTCCAGGAAGGCGTCGGTCAGCTGGCCGCCGCCGCCGAGTTCGCAGACGGTGGAGCGGATGCCGTTCTTGATGGCCCACGCGTTGGAGGTGCCCTCGTAGGGGGCGTGGTGGTAGAGCAGGGGGGAGCCGAAGCCGGTGGCCATGTCCACGCCGTCGTCCATGACGTACGCGTACTCGACGGTGGAGTACAGGCCCGCGGAGTGGAAGTCGATGAAGTAGTCGCCCTCCAGCATGATCTCCGCGAGGACGGCGGCCAGTTGCTCGGTGACCGAGCCGTTGCGGTCGCCGGGGAAGATCCGGTTGAGGTTGAGGCCGTCCTGCGGGGTGAAGCGGCACATGGCGTCGTAGGCGTACGGGTTGGCGACCGGGACGGCGACGACGGTGCCGGACAGATCCGCGGGGTCGACGGAGGAGACCAGCCGGCGCACCTCCTCCGGGCCCATCGCCTCGTCGCCGTGGACGCCGCCGAAGGCGACGAGGGTCGGGCCGGGGCGGGCCCCGGTCACGCGGTGGACGGTCAGTTCGACGTCGTGCCCGTTGCCCATCCGGGTGACCGGGACGGCCGTGACGGTGTGGCCCGGCTCCGCGGTGGTGGTGGCGGTGGCAGGGGCGGGGGCGCTGTCGGTCATGTGCGGTGTCTCCTCGTGCTGTCGTTCGCGGGTGCGGTGTGCCGCGGCCGGGGTCGCCGGCCGGGCGTCACTGCTGGGCGCCGATGGCGGCCGCCTCCTGGCGCAGGGCCTCGACGGCTCCGTCGGCGAGTTCTCGGGTGAAGCGGGCCGCGGGCCCGCTGATGGACAGGCCCGCGACGGCCACGCCGTCCGGGCCGACGATGGCGGCGGCGCGGCAGCGCAGGCCCACGGCGTAGGTCTCCTCGTCCACCGCGTAGCCGCGGCGCAGCGCCTCGGCGAGTTCGGGCTGCATCGCGTCGAGCACCGCTTCGGGGTTCTCGACGCCGGCGCCGCCGAGCAGCGCGAGCTGCCGGGAGCGGGGCAGCCGGGACATGATCGCCTTGCCGAGCGCGGACGACTCCGGCCGGATGAACTCGCCGATCCGGTTGACCGCGCGCAGCGGCTGCTCGGATTCGGTGCGGGCGATGATGTACATGCTGTTGCCGACGATGCGGCCGGCCGTCGTGGACTCCTCCGTCACCCCGGTGAGCAGCCGGGTGGCCTGCTGGAGGCGGTCGTTGCTGTACAGGTGCTCGCTCACGGCGGTGGCCATGGCGACCATCCGCCGGCCGGGTACGAAGCGGTGGGCGGCCGTCTCGTCCAGGAAGCCCCAGACGACGAGTTGGGTGGCCAGCCGGGAGACCGTGGACAGGGGCGCGTCGGCCGCCGCCGCGAGTTCGCTCAGCGTCAGGGGCGCGTTGTCCGCGGTGACGGACACTTCCAGCAGGTTGAGGATGCGCCCCATGTAGCTGGGTGACTTCGTGTTCTCGGAAGGGGCCGCCGTGCGGGTCCCGTTTCCCTGTGCCATCGGTGTGTGTCTCCTGTCGTCCCGTCGGCGGCGCCGTCCGCGCCGTCCGCTTCCCCGCCGTCCTACCGGTTGGCGGGCCGCCCGTGTGCGGGTTTGCGTCGGCCGGTCACAGCCGCGCGCTCCCGGCGGCGGGCGCCCCGTCGGCCGGCGGGGCGATGCCCATGGCCGCGGCGACCAGTCCGACCGGCGGCGAGCCGAAGGCCATGAGCTCGCGGTGGAAGCGGGACAGGCTGAACTGCTGCCCCCAGGCGGCCTCGGCCTGGGCGCGCAGCCGCCGCATGAGGACCTTGCCCCAGGTGTAGCGGATGTAGCTGGGCTCCCAGACGCCGCGCAGCGCCTCGGCCCGTGCGGCGGGGCCGGCCAGGAAGGCCCGGCGCTCGAAGAGTTCGACGGCCTCGCCGACGCCGAGCGCCCCGGTGTGGACGCCGAGGGCGGCCTGGACGCGGACGGTCCGCATCATGGCCTCCTGCGCCATGCCGAACTGGTACAGCGCGGTGGCGTCCTGGTAGCCCTCCTCCCACATCATCTCCTCGGCGTAGTGCGCCCAGCCCTCGAAGAACAGCTCGGACCACAGGGTCTTGCGCACCGGGGAGTCGACGCGGCCCATCATCAGGGCGTGGCTGCAGTGGCCCGGCCCCACCTCGTGGACGGCCATCACGGCCATCGCCGCCCGGTTGAAACGGGACAGCCAGGCGCGGTGGTCCTCGGCCGGCCAGCCGGGCGCGGGCGCGGTCACGTGGAAGAGGGAGTGCCCCTCGGTCTCCCAGGGGGCGCACCAGCTCACCCGGCCCGCGCCCCAGCTGCGGGCCGGCGGCGAGGGCTCGACGACGCAGGCGTCGTCCACCACCGGCACCAGGTCGCGGTCGCGCACGAAGCGGGCGGCGGTGGCCACCTGGGCCTGCGTGTCGGCGAGGATCTGCCGGAAGTCGCCGTGGTCGGCGCGCACCCGTGCGCTCACCCGCCGGGTCCGCTCGGCGGCGGTGAGGCCGGGCGTACGGTCGAGGCGGTCGGCGGCGTCGTCGAGGACGTCGCGCATCCGGTCGTACTCCGCGTCGGCCATGGCGGCGAGTTCGTCCAGGTCGACGGGCACCCGGTCCTCGCAGCCGAGCAGCGCGACGAGGTCCTCGGTGCCGAGGCCGGGGGCCGGGTCGCCGTCGCGGGCGGCGGTCTCCAGGTGCGCGGTCAGCCGCTCCAGGGCGGCCAGCGCGCGGGCGCCGTCCTCGCCGTCCTGCGGGCGGATCTCGGCGGCCATGCCGCGGGCCGCGGGCAGGAACATCCCGGCGACCGGCGCCGACAGCTCGTCCAGCGCCTCGATCGCGTTGTCCACGGCCTCCGGCCACAGCCGCAGATGGGCGCTCCTGGCCCGCCCGCGGTCGGCGGCGGCGGCGTACGGGCGGTCGTACGGGGACAGGTCCAGGGCCTCGATGTGCACCCAGGGGTCCCAGCGGTGCTGGCGGATCCGGCCGAAGCGGGTCCGCATCGCGTTCTCGGTGGCGGCGAGCTGGGCCTCGTCGTGCGGGTCGGCCAGCGGCTCACCGCCCAGTGCGGCCAGGGCGGTCCGCACGCCGGCGGGCGACAGGTCCACGACGGTGCCGTCGTACTCGTCGTGCAGCCCGGAGTATTCGCGCAGGTAGGCGGCGTCCATGTCGCAGACGTGGCGCAGTCGCGGGAACAGGTCGGCCATCAGATGCCCTCCCTCGGGGTGGTTGCGGACGGGGCGGGGTGCCGCGCGGTCACAGCGCCGCCCGGCGGCGGCGCTGGACGAGCCGCAGTGCCAGCGCCCCGAGGCCGACCACCACGACCGACAGGGCGGTCATCAAGGTGGCGAGGGCGGCCGGGGTCGGGTCCTGGTAGTTGTTCAGGTAGCCGTACATCCACACCGGCAGGGTCTGCTGGTCGGTGCTGAGCAGGAAGATCGACAGGTCCAGCTCGTTGAAGCTGACCAGGAAGGCGAAGACACCGCCGATGAGCATCGCGGGGGCGATCTGCGGCAGGGTTGAGCGCAGGAACGCCGTGAAGGGGCGGGCGCCGAGGTCGATCGCGGCGTAGTCGAGCGTGCGGTCGGCCCGGACCAGCGCCGCCGACAGCAGCACGATGACGAACGGGACGGTGGCCGCGGTGTGCGCGAGGATCACGGCCCAGCGGCCGCTGGTCAGCCCGAGCCGGGCCAGCAGCATGAACACCGCGAAGCCGAAGGCGATCTTGGGGACGACGGCGGGCGAGAACAGCGCCGACTGCACGGCCCCGCTGCCGCGGAAGCGGTAGCGCACCAGCGCCACGGCGCCGGCCGATCCGAGCAGCACGGCGAGCACGCCCACCACGACACCGATCCACAGGCTGCTGACGAAGGCGTGCGCCACGCCGTCCTGGTGGAAGAGGTTGGTGTACCAGCGGGTGGAGAAGCCGGGCGGCGGCCACTGCCCGTACGAGACCGAGGACAGCGAGCTGATCACGACGATCGCGGCCGGCAGCAGCTGGAAGGCGTACAGGGCGACCAGCCACACCCCCAGGCCGCGGACGCCGCGCGGCGGCGACGGGCTGACGGTGACGCCGCCCTGGTCGGCCTCGGCGAAGCGGCGCTGGATGACGACGAACAGGCCGGTGGACAGCAGGGCCAGCACGAGCAGCAGCAGCGCGCACACCGAGGCGGCCGGGAAGTCCGTGGAGCCGACCAGCGCGTAGATGGTGGTGGACAGCATCGCGACCCGCCCGCCGCCCAGCAGGCTCGGGGCGGTGAAGCTGGAGATGGTCAGCGCGAAGGTCAGCTGGCAGCCGGCGATCAGCCCCGGCGCGCTGAGCGGCAGGGTGATGGTGCGGAAGGTGCGCCAGCGCGACGCGCCGAAGTCGTCGGCCGCCTCGGCCAGGGTGCCGTCGATCTGCCGGAAGGTACTGCTGATCGGCAGCACCATCAGCGGCAGCAGCGTGTGCACCAGCGCGATGACGACGGCCGTGCGCTCGTAGAGCAGGTGCACCGGGCCGATGCCGACCAGGCCGAGGGCCGAGTTGAGGAAGCCCTCCTGGCCCAGCAGCAGCTGCCAGGCGTAGACGCTGGCGATACCGGAGAAGACCAGCGAGGAGAAGACCACCGCGAAGCCGGCGTTGCGCCAGACGGTGCGCTTGACGTGGTGCAGCGCCAGGGCGGTCAGATAGCCGACGACCGCGGTGACCGCGGTGACCAGCAGGCCGATCAGGACGGTCTGCCAGATCACCGACCAGTAGTACGAGCTGCCCAGCACCTTGGTCCACGTCGCCAGGCTGCTGCTGGTGTCGACGGCGCCGTCCTTGTACTGCTGCAGGGAGTATTCGACGAGCGACTCCATGGCGAACGCGAACACCGCGACGAGCAGGACCATGCTGGGGGCGAGCAGCAGCAGCGCGGTGCGCCGCCGCCTGAGGCGGTCCGCGATGCGGGAGATCGGTGCGGGGAGGGGGCCGGCCGGCGGGGGCGCTGTGCGCTCCGCCGCGGACCGGAGGTTGACCGCCATCGTGCGGCTCCTTCCTGTGGTGGGCGGGTCGTCAGATCCTGGAGACGACGTCCTGCGTCCAGCGCTCGGTCCAGGCGGTCATCTTGGTGCCGACGGTGTCCCAGTCCACGTCCACGAACTTCTGGTCGGGGCCGGCCGCGATGGCGGGAATGGACGAGAGCTTCGCGCTCAGCTTCGTGGTGCCGACCGCGGGGATCTCGATCGCGGTGTCCACCCAGCGCTGGTTCCACTTGGGCTGGAGCATCTCGTTGACGATGTCGTAGCAGACCTCCACCTGGTCGTCGGTGGAGCCCGAGTTGATGTTGACGCCGATGGGGTCAAAGAAGGCGCCCTCGGCGGGGCGGCGGTAGCCGAGCGGTGCTCCCTGGCCGCGCCACACCGTGGAGGTGCCGAGGTAGTGCGAGGTCAGCGGCGCCTCGCTGGTGGCGAGCACGTTGAGGAACTGCGGGTTGGCCGTGACGACCGTGCGGATGTTCTTGGCGTGCTCGACCCACAGGTCGAAGCCGGGGTCCATGGCGTTCCAGTCGCCGCCGTGCAGCTTGGCCGCCATGCCGATCACCCACCACGGGACGGTGAAGAAGCAGAGCTTGCCCTTCTGCGCGGGCGCCCACAGGTCCGTCCACGAGCCCAGGCCGTCGGGGTAGGTCCTGGAGTTGTAGACCAGGCCCATCTGGTCGGCGCCGAAGACCACACCGCAGTGGTCGCGTTCGACGAACTGCGGGTACAGGTGGTCGGTGTTGGGCATGCGGCTGTAGTCCAGCTTGAGGTACATCCCGGTGGCCTTGCCGGTGCCGGTGGCACCGCCGTTGCAGAACACCAGGTTGTTCAGCGGCTGGTGGGGGTTGGCCTGGAAGGCCGCGGTCTGCTTGGTGAGGATCAGTGTGTCGTCGATCTTGATCTCGACGTTGGGATGCCTCTCCTGGTAGTCCTTGGCGAACTCCCGCGGCATCAGGCCGAGATCGGCGCCCGCGAAGGGGGTCATGGTGATGACCAGCTTGTTGCCGGAGCGCGAGTTCGCCGAGCCCGGCGGCTGCCGGGTGGCGCAGCCGGCCGTGAGGAGGCCGGCCGCGGCGGCGGCGCCTGCCAGCAGCGAGCGCCGGGAGACCGGCGCGGCGAGGGCGCGTGAGCCGGAGGTGTGGTCTGCCATCGTCGTCTTCCCCTAGCTCTTCGCGCCGAGCATGACGGCCGCCTCGGCCTGCCAGCCGATCTCCACCTCGTCGCCGGCGGCGATCCCCGCCGCCTCGGCGGCCGGGAGCTGCACCACCAGCTCCGGCCCCGCGCCGGCCACCGCCACCTGGAAGCGGACGCTCGGGCCCTGGAAGGTCAGGTCGGTGACACGGGCGGCGAAGCGGTTGTCGAGGCCCGCGGCCAGCTTGGGCCGCATGGCGATGGCCTCGGGCCGCACCGACAGGGCCGTACCGGGCCCGGGGGTACGGCAGCTGAAGGCACCCGACCGCAGCACGCGCTCGTCGACGGAGCCGCGGATGATGTTGGTGTCGCCCAGGAAGGTCGCGACGAATTCGGTGGCCGGGCGGTTGTACAGCTCGTCCGGCCGGCCGACCTGTTCCAGCCGGCCCTGGTTCATCAGGGCGATCCGGTCGGAGATGGTGAACGCCTCGGTCTGGTCGTGGGTGACGAAGACGAACGTGGTGCCGGAGTCCTGCTGGATCTTCTTCAGGGCCCGCTGCATCTGCACCCGCAGCCGCAGGTCGAGCGCGCCCAGCGGCTCGTCGAGCAGCAGGACGGCGGGCTTGTTGGCCAGCGCCCGCGCGATCGCGACGCGCTGCTGCTGGCCGCCGGACAGCTGCGCCGGCCTGCGGTCCGCGTAACCGGACAGCTCCACCAGATCGAGCATGTCGCTGACGACGGCGCGTATCTCGGTGCGGGACATGCGGCGGATCTTCGGACCGAAGGCGATATTTTCGGCCACCGTGAGGTGGGGGAAGAGCGCCAGTTTCTGGAAGATCAGGTTGGTCGGCCGCCGGTTCGGCGGCACGTCGGTCACGTCCTTGCCCGCGATGGCGACCGTACCGGTGGTGGGCTGCTCCAGGCCGGCGAGGATCCGCAGCGTCGTGGACTTGCCGCACCCCGACGGGCCGAGCAGCGAAAAGAACTCGCCCCGCCTGATCCCGAGATTCATGCCGGTCACAGCGGTTTCACCGTGGGGATAGGTCTTGCTGACATCGGTCAGCTGCGCGTCGAGGGCCGACGGGTCGTCCGGGTTCACAGCCTCACCTGAGCTTCCACTCATTGGAATTTGGCTTCCACTGAAGTGATCAGGACGCTCATCAGGGACAACCTTGCTGTCAACACCCCGTGCACGGTCCGGCCTTCGGAGCCGACTCGGCGCAGCGATCGCAAGCAGGCGGAGACCTGGCCGGATCTTTTCGCTGAGGGGCGGTGTGTGCTGTCATCATCGAGCCCTCGAAGCGGTGGGCCCGAGCGGGCGCCGCTCGGCAGCGCCGCGGAAAGAAGAGCAGATGAGCCTGCGTTTTGAGGAACTCGACTGGGACACGACGCCGATGGGCGACATCAGCCTGCGCCGGCGGCGCGACCCCGCCTCGGGTGAGGATGTCCACGAGATCAAGCTCGGCGACGAGTTCCTCATGTCCAGTCTCTTCACCGCCGGCGAGATCGCTCTCGCCCGGCTTGCCCTGGCCGCGCTGCCCGCCGGGCAGGTCGATGTCGCCGTCGGCGGCCTCGGGCTGGGCTGTACCGCTGCCGCGGCACTCGACGACCCGCGTGTCGCGTCGCTCGTCGTCGTCGACGCGATCGCCAAGGTCATCGAATGGCACCACCGGCACCTCGTACCACTGGGCGCGCGGCTCACCGGGGACGACCGCTGCCGCCTGGTCCACGGCGACTTCTTCGCCCTGGCCACAGGCACCGACAGCCTCGACCCGTCCGTGCCCGGACGCCGGTTCCACGCCGTCCTGCTGGACGTCGACCACTCCCCCGAGCACGTTCTCCATCCGCGCCACGCCGCGCTCTACCGGCCGGACGGACTGCGCGCCCTGGCCGGACACCTCCACCCGGGCGGTGTCTTCGCGCTCTGGTCCAACGACCCGCCCAGCGACGCCTTCACCTCCCTGCTCGGCACCGCCTTCGCCCGCGCCGAGGCCCACACCGTCGCGTTCACCAACCCCCTCCAGGACCGCACCGCCAGCAACACCGTCTACATCGCCGTCAAGGCCCCCGAGGACCGGTAGCGGCGCGCTCTCCCCTCGCCCGCACACTCCCGTTCTCCTACGACACGGGAATCGTGACGTTGCACCCGCTGAGGCTGTGCCCGAACAGCGACGCGCTCGCCGACAGCAGGGGAGGTCGGATCGCGCAGCGATACCTCGTACGCATGCTTCACGACGGCAACGGGCGTGAACTGGCCCGCATCCGGCAACGGTTCGGAGCTGCCGCTTTCCTTACGGCGGGTGATGTGGTCCACTCCACCGCGCTCACCGAGCGGACCTGCCCCATCCCGTTCTCCGTCTGGGCCGGTGCCGGCGACGCCATCGTCCGTCTGCATTCCGCCCGGCCGGTGTTTCCCGACGGCGCGGCGCTGCCGGGGACCATTTCTCCATTCTGCGGGCGGAAACTTCCGTGCACCGTACATTCACCACGCTGCCTCGCCCGGTACTCGACAGCTGTTCCATGCCCGGTCCCGGGGCGAGTTCTTCGTCAGAGGCCCGGGAGCGAGGATCTGCCCCCCGTACCCGTAACGGTCTCCTCGTTGCCGACCGGGCATGCGGGCGTGGTCGCGCACTACGCGGTCGCAACGCCCAGGAAGCGCAGCACCGCCAGGACGCGGCGGTGGTCGGCGTCGGCCTTGGGCAGGTTGAGCTTGGTGAAGATGCTGTTGATGTGCTTGGCGACCGCGCTCTCGCTCACGACCAGCTCGGCGGCGATGCCGGAGTTGGACCGGCCGCCCGCCATCAGCTCCAGCACCTCCCGCTCGCGCGGTGTCAGCCGGTCGAGCGGATCGCTGTGCCGGCGCACCAGCAGTTGCGCGACGACCTGCGGGTCGAGCGCGGTGCCGCCGGCCGCCACCCGGCGTACCGTCCCGGCGAACTCCTCGACGTCGGCGACCCGTTGCTTGAGCAGGTAGCCGACGCCCGAGGTGTTGGTGGCGAGCAGATCGGCGGCGTACCGCTCCTCCACGTACTGCGACAGCAGGAGCACCGCGGTATCCGGATACTGGCGGCGGATCACCAGCGCGGCACGTACTCCCTCGTCGGTGAAACCGGGCGGCATGCGCACGTCGATCACGGCGATGTCGGGACAGTACTCCTCGACGGCCGCCAGCAGCCCTTCCGCGTCGGTGACCTGCGCGGACATCTCGAAACCGGCCGCCTCCAGCACCTTGACCACGCCGATGCGCAGCAGGAGGGAATCCTCGGCGATCACGGCACGCACGGCACCTCCACGGTGATGACGGTCGGGCCCCCGGCGGGGCTGCGGCAGGAGAACGTGCCGTCGACGGACGCGACGCGCTTGGCGAGCCCGGCGAGCCCGGTACCGCCGCCGACCGCTGCGAGATCCGCGCCGCCCGCGCCGTCGTCCGCGACGACCACCAGCAGTTTCTCCCCGATCCGCTCCACGCTCACATCCGCCCGTGTCGCCCGAGCGTGTTTGACCACGTTCGTCAGGGCTTCGGAGACTACGAAGTACGCGACGGCCTCGACCGTGGGCGAGGGGCGCTGCGGCAGGTCCACCGCCACGCGCACCGGGATCGGGACGCGTGCGGCGACCCCGGACAGCGCGGCGTCGAGGCCGCGGTCCTCAAGGACGGCCGGATGCAGGCCCCGCACCAGGTTGTTCAGCTCGGCGATCGCCTCCTTCGCTTCGCGGTGCGCCTCGTCGATCACCTTGCGGGCATCCGCCGGCAGGTCGCCGAGCGTGGCCCTGGCCAGGCCGAGGTTGACGGCGAGTGAGACGAGGCGCTGCTGCGCGCCGTCGTGCAGGTCGCGCTCGATCCGCCGCCGCTCGGCGTCCGCGGCGTCGAGCACGCCGGCCCGGCTCTCGGCGAGGTCGGCGACCCGGCGGGTCAGCTTCTCCGTGCGGCTGGGGCCGAGCAGGACCTCCGCCGCCCGGGTCTCCAGCCGCACCAGTGCCCCGGTCAGCCGGGGCCCGAGGAACAGCAGGACGAGGCCGCCGACGGTGATGTACGCGGCCTGCGTGGTGTATCCCAGGTCGGTGACCCGCCACTGCGGGGGCAGCGCCCAGATCCACACGTAGATGGACCCCGCCACGAGAGCGGCGGCCCAGACGGCGAGGACGGCGAGGCCCAGGACGGCGAGCGGCGGACCCGCCACTGCGTGGTAGCAGACCTGCCGCCACAGGGCCCGGCCGGTCAGCCGGCGCACCACCGACTTCCAGTTGCGTCCGGGCCGGGGCGCGGCGGGGCGCGGGAGGTCCTTGCCGACGAGCGCCCGGTAGCGCCGGCGCTGCCCGACGCTCAGCAGAGGGGTCACCACGAGCGTGAGCAGCACGGGCAGCGGAGCCACGGCCACCACGCCAGGCGCCTGCACCAACGCCGCCGTCGTGCCGAGCAGCCAGAGCCACAGCGGCACCACGGCGAGGTGGAGCGGCAGGCCGGCGGCGACGAGCGCGGTCCGGTGTCCCGCCCCGCGGAACAGGCGGCCCGGCACCAGCCGCAGCCACGTCGTGAGTCGCATGCGTCAAACGGTAAAGCCGCAGGCCATCCCCGTGCCATGGCGCTGCCGCCCGGCTCGGGGGTGCATTTTTCTCCACCCCGGAACGGGACCCTGCGTGACTGACGACGCCCCGGTGCGCGCCGGAGGCTGGGGTACGTGAAAGGCAGAGCCGACGTGAAGCGGGGGAAGACGATGCGTCAACCGGGCCTGTGCGACGAGGAAGTGGCCGGTGCCGAGGGCTTCGACCGCACCGAGGTCGTCCCGTTCCACGAAGAACGGGAGGAGCCGCGCCCGGCGCGGGGCGCGCGACGGGCCGGACGGCTGCTGGTCGCCTGCGGACTCGGCCTGCTGCCGTGGCTGTACGTGCTGGCCACCGGCCTGCCGACCACCGCGACCGCGGCGCACTGGCCGGTCGCCTGGGTCGGGCTCGACGCGCTGGAGGCGCTCGGCCTGATCGCCACCGGCCTCCTCACCGCCTGCGGCGACCGGCGGCACGCCCTGGCGGCCGCCGCGACCGCGACGCTGCTTGTGGTGGACGCGTGGTTCGACACCACGACTGCGGCCCCGGGCGGCGACTTCGCCACCGCGGTCGCCATGGCGCTCGGTGCCGAGCTGCCGCTCGCCGCACTGTGCGGCCGGCTGGCGCTGCGCGCGCTGAGCCGGCCCGCGTGACACCGAGCGCCCGGCCACATGCCACGGACCGTATCGATCCACGGCTGGGTGGCGCCCGTCGCGCCGGGGCCGCGGCCCACTCCCCCACCGGGACCCTTCGCTCACCGGCACCCGGTCGGCGCGCCAGTTCCGCGCTCCGCCGGAAGTGGCACGGCACCGGTGACAGGGGAGTTCCCGGGCCGAGCGGGCCATGCCGCGCGGGCCGGGCGGATGCCGAAGTCGCTCATGCGTACGGACCAGTTCCGGGGGCAGATGCCTCCAGCCGGAGCAACCGCTCCGGCCGGTCCGCCGGGCGTACTCGGCGGGCTCCCCCCGGAGAAGAGGATCCACCATGTACATCGGCCTGGGAACTGTCGTTCTGATCGTCATCGTCGTCGCCATCGTGATGTTCCTGCGCCGCGGGTGAGCCCCGCCGCTCAGACCGGCAGGCACCCCCGCCGCGCCCCGGGCAGCAGCCCCCGGACGTCCGGGCGCTGCTGCCCAGGCTGACCTCCCGGGCAGTACGGCCGTTCCCGCGAAGAGCGCTCCGTCCCGGGCACGCGACGAACGGCGCCCGGCGCGGTGGGGAACGAGCGGAAGGTGGGGAACGCCAGCCCTTTTCTTCACCTGTGTGCTGCCAGACAGCGTGAAACGGGCTCGCCCGGTACCGGGAGCCCTACCGCGGCTTCAAGGCCTCGGCTACGGCAAGGGCCTCCCAGGAGAACGGGAACATCTCGGTGATGAGTCGGTCTTCGACAGTGATCAGCTGCCTCGATGCCGCGCGGGCCGCGCCACGTTCCCCGTAGGGCAATCCAGGTGCCTGGTACATCACCACGTCAGGATCAAGACATTCGGTGAGTCCGTCGAAGCCGGCCTCGCCCATACCTCCGGCGGCAATGTACGCGGATTCGGCCGCGTAGAAGTCCTGGAGTTCGGTCAAGGCGTCGCCCCGTGCGCACAGGCGGCCCGGATCCGCGCCCGCCGACCGGGGCGAGGCACTGGAGGGCCGGCCGTACGGCATCGTGCCCCTGGCCTGGACGGTCGAGACGCCCTCACCCTCCAGCGGGGTCCGGGGCGGATCCTGCACCGGGGCACCTGCCACGCCCGTATCGCCGAAAGCACCCTCCGCCCCGTCACCACCGCCCAGGCCCGGACCGCGCTCCGCACCGGAGTCCGCCCCTGCGGGCGCTGACCCCGGTCTTCCTCCAGGACCTGGCCAAGGCCGCCGAGCGGCGGCCCTGGGTGGGGTGCTCTTCCTCGACGTGTTCGAACGCACCGGGTCGCTGCTGAACCAGTGGTTGCCCGACGTGCTCGTCGGCGAGGAATACGGCGCGCTGCCGCTGAACGTGATCGCGGTCCTGTCCGGCCAGGGCCGGCTCGACGCCCGCCAGTGGGGCGACCACCGCAGCCTGGTCCGGGACGTCCCGCTGGAGGTCTTCACCGAACAGGAGAACCGCGAACTGCTCGCCACCCGCGGCATCACTGACGGACAAGTCATCGACGTCGTCGTGCAGCTGACAGGCCGACCGCCGGCCCTGGTCGACCTCCTCGCCCGGAGAGGATCTGGACCGCTTCCTCGCACACAACCCGTCGATCGGGGGGATCCGCGAGATGCTGGACGATCTCGCGGGCGTGGAATCGGTACTGGCACCGGAACCCGGCAGCACTGGAGCCGCTTCGGCAGAGGCTGACCGACGCAGGGAACGGAAATCGCTGACGCCCCGGCTCAGGTGGGGCAGCGCTGCGACGCCGCGCGTCCCCCGGCTCAGGGAGTGTCGCCCTCCCACAGCCAGACCCACGGCCGCGCGAGCGCAGGCCTGTAGCACGCCTTACCTCTGGCCCCGTACCGCCCGATCTCCGTCGCCAGCGCGGCGCCCCCGGTGCGGTCGGCTTCCGGGACACCGGTGACGTCCAGGAGCAGGCCGTCCAGCGGCCCGCCGGACAGCTCCACGTACTCGTGCTCGTCCCGGCGACCGGCATCAGGGTCGTCGTGGTCGGCGCCGTACACGCGCCGCTGCAGCCACCTCGCGTCCATGACGGGTCAGCCTGCCACCCACCACCGACAGCCACCTGCGAAGGACCGGCGCCCCGGCCCGCGGCCGGTCCACCGGTCAGCACGGTGCCCACGCCGCCCACATCAGCCGCCCCTGCCCGCCGCCGCGCTCAGGTCCGGCACGGCTCCGGCCCCGGTCAGGCCCCACGCAGCGGCCTGCTCCGCGGCCGGACAGCTCGCCGGGCACCTCCACGGCTTCCTCCTCCCGCACCGCGACCCACCGCACGGCGACGTCCGCCGCGCCGTCACGCGGCGTCCGCACCGCGGGCCAGGTCCAGCAGTGACGGAACGCGGGGCCGGCTTGCACGAACGGCAGCCGGCGACCGGACCCGCTGTCCACCGGTAGGCGGCCAGGAGCACCCGGCGAGGCAGACGCTACTGGTGTCCGCCTCATGCCTGTCGTCCGGCAACGACGGCGCTGCGCGCCCCGGCTGCCGGTCGGGCACCGCTCGTCCCCGCGAACGGGCACGGGCCGCCGGGTCCGGTCCTCATCCCCGGACAAGAACGCACCACGGGCCTCGCACGCGGATGACAGGAAAATGCCGCTGCCGGCCACGCGAACGGCCCTGCCCGGCCGGGACGTTGCCGCCGTCTCCGCGCGCCCCTACTCTCCGGTCTCCGGGCGACTCCACACCCGCCTCGCGTCCTTACCCCGACGCTCTCCCCACGCGGCAGGACTCTCCCGCCGGGGCCTGCCGAGGACGGCAGGGCGCCTGTCCGACCGTGCAGAAAGGGAATCCGGCCATGCGCCTGCTCATCCAGCGTGCCGCTCGGGCGGTGGCGCCCATCGGGGCCGCGCTGCTCGCACTCATCGGCCTCACGGCCGGCCCGGCCTCCGCGGCCGTCTCCCACGTCGTGGTCAGCGGAGCCGCTGTGAACGGCGCCTTCTCTGCGTCCACGAGCAACGCAGTGCTCACCGACTCCGTCACGGGCTTCAAGATGCCCTGCCACCTCTCCACCAGCCCGGAATACGCCGGCCAGACGCTCACCAACGGCACCTACACCTCCTCCCCACCGCTCCCCCGGGCCGCAGCCATCGCCTCGGCCTCGCTGACGTGTGCGTTCTCGTACACCTTCGCCGGCACCGCCCAAGCCCTCCCCTGGAGTCTCAACCTCACCGGACCGACCACTGCCGGAGGCTGGACCCCCGCCACCGTCAGCGGGCTCCGCGTCTCACTGTCCGGGCTGCCCGCACCGTGCAGCCTCACCCTCGCCGGAACGTCCGCCACCACGGGTGCCACCATCGGCGGCTACTTCGCCAACCCAGGTGGCCTGAGGCTGGACGGCAGCGGTGACCTGCACATCTGGAACACCAGCAACTGCGGCACCTGGTTCAGCTCGGGCGACACGGCCGCGCTCACCGGAGACTTCACCGTCACCCCGAGCTCGCTGGCGTTCACCGCCTCCTGAACAGCCCCCGTACCGAAAGCGGACGACCCCACAGCGGCCCGAACGCAGCGGCCCGACGGACCTGTCACCGCGCCCGGAGCGCTCCGCGGACCATGCGCGAGGGCCGGCTCCACCTGTGCGCGGGCCAGGTCCGCGAAGGAGCAGCCGGCACCCGCCGGTGTGGGAAGCGGTGAAGGCGCCGTACGGTCCGTCGGTGAGGTCGCGGCCGACGCCGTCCTTTGGCCTGTCCGCACAGGATCGTGCCATCAGCGGCTCGGACGGTGACGGTGACGGCTGACGCGCCCTGGAAGGGTCCCCGTACGCGATGGTGGAGACCGCCCCCTCGGGCACCGCGGCCGCTTTCAGAGCGGGCTCGCCGGTCGCTGCGGCGATCGACGTCGGCGGTCCGGACGGCCACCGAGGTCTCCGGAAGGCGCGGCGTGAACCACTCACGAACGGCCCGTCTGCGGAACCGGTCGGCGTGCACGTGGATCATGATCCGGCGCACGTGCGCGGCCATGTCGTCGCTGTGCCGTACGCGGTCCCACTTCACGTACGCGCGCGCCAGCGCGTTCTGCGCCAGGTCCTCGGCGTCGTGGTGGCTGCTGGTCAGCAGGTACGCCGTGCGCAACAGGCTCGGCCACCAGCTTGTCATGAAGGCGTGGAACTCCTCGTCACTGGTGTTGCTCATCGAGCCCGGCCAGGGTTCGGCTGCTGGCCGGGCCTGCGGTGTTCCCGCGGTCATCGTCACGGCTGGACCTCGGTGCTGAGGAGAAGGGCGGCATACGCGGCGGCCGCTGCCGTCTCCCCGTGGACGGCAGCGGCAGGCGTGACCAGTTGTGGATCAGGATCGCCGGCTTCGCGTCCGCTGTGCCCTTCGCGCCGAAGGCGTAGAAGGCACCCCAGCCGGGGTTGCCGGAGAGCGTGACGACGTTGGCCTTGACGCCCCCGACGGTGACCGAGGTCGTGGCCGTCGCCGGGAGGCGGAAGACCCCCGCCCACACCACACCGGAAGAGCTGCCGCCGGCCACCGTGGACACCTTGCCGGGCAGAACGCCCGCCACCGGCAGGACGGTCGGGCCGGCGGAGCCCAGGTTGCTCGGGGCGAGGGTCAGACCCTTCGACGTCAGCCACACGCTGCCACCGCCGACGGAGATCTTCTGCCCCGACGAGACCACCTGCACAGCGCCGGGCTCGGGGGCGGGCCCGGCGGTGGCAGTGGCGGCCGGAGCAGACAGGCCCCTGCCTCCCGTCCACCCTCCGGACGGGGCCCGGACGGCAGAACGCTGCTCCCTGGGGCGCGTCAACGCGTGTGACGCCCATCATGCCCCGCGCGGACCGAGCGCCTACGTCACCCGAGGGGGACTCCACCGGCGGTGGCGCCGCTCTCCACCATCGTGCTGTGCGTCGGCGACCTGGCGGGCGCCGGCTGCGGGCCAGGCTCAGGTGCGGGCCAGTTCGCCCTCGGAGCGCTTGCGGGACGCGGCCGTGCGTCGGCGCTGACGGGGCCCGGCAGCGGCGTGAGGGTGCTGGTCCCGGTCGCGGTGTGGACGGGTGACCGGGCGGTGGCCGCTCCTGGGCGCACGCGGCGCCGGTTTGCTCACGCCACTTGCCCCCTCGGGTGTCTGTTGTTCGATTCTGCGGGAAGTCGGCCGGAATGATGACCGAAGCAGCGAAAGCAGCGGGGACCCGCCGTAGCGCCGAGCGGGTGGCGGACAGCAATGCCGTCGCGGCCGGGGCCCGCGCGGGTTTTGTGGCCCGTGGCGTGATCTACGTCCTGGTGGGCGTACTGGCGGTCCGCATCGCGTTCGCGGACTCGGGCGGCCAGCAGGCGGACCGGGGAGGCGCGCTCGCGGAGATCGCGCACAAGCCGTTCGGCAACGTTCTGCTGTGGCTGCTCGGCATTGCCCTGATCGGTATGGCCGTGTGGCGGCTGTCGGAAGCCGCGTTCGGGCAGCCCGGGGAGGACGGCGACAAAGCCAGCAAGCGTGTGGCGGCCGGTGGCCGTTGCGTCTTCTACGGCTTCGTGTCGTACTCCGTCCTCGCTTACGCGCTGGGCGACAAGGGCAGCGGCAGCGGCTCGACCGACAAGCGGACCGACGACGTGACCGCCCGGGTGCTCGGGTGGCCCGGGGGCCAGTGGATCCTCGCGGTCGCCGGTATCGGGGTGGCGTGCGCGGGCGGCTGGATCGCCGTGCGCGCCGTCATGCGCAAGTTCCACAAGCACCTGAAGATGGCGGAGATGTCGCGGAACGTCCGCCGGGCGGTGGACTTCGTCGGCGTGTTCGGCGGCACCGCACGCGGGGTGCTGTTCGGGACGGCGGGCGGGTTCGCGATCGCGGCCGCTGTACAGCACAAGCCGGACAAGTCCAAGGGCATGGACGACACGTTGCGGTCCTTCGCCGACTCGCCGGCCGGCCCGTGGCTGCTGGTCGTCATCGCCGTCGGGCTGGTCGCCTTCGGCGTCTTCTCCTGGGCCAACGCGCGCTGGCGCAAGGTCTGAGCCGGTGGTGGCCGCGGCCGTCGGACGCGAACAACGGGATGAACTCCACGCCGAACACGATGCGGACGTCGCCCAGCGGGTGGGGGGCGTGGCTGCGGCCCGTTCCGGGGCGCCGGCCGCCCCCGTCGGTCACTCCGGGTGGGGCACAGTGGCCGGCATGCAGATTTGGGAGCACAAGTTCGTGGTCTTCCGGGGAAGCCCTTTCATCGACGAGTCGTCCGAGTCGAAGGTCAGCCAGATGCTCGAGCGCCACGGCAGGGAGGGTTGGCAGCTGGTGAGCCACGCCCCGCACGAGGTGACCAAGGGCGCCACGGCCACCTTCGTCAAGAGCATGACGTTCACGTTCAAGCGGCCACGGTGAACCCCTGCCGCGCCCGCCGCCCTTGGCGGCGCGGCGGCGGGAAAGCGCCGTCTCGAACATGCCGGGCAGAAGGGGCCGACCTTCTGCACCTGACCGCGCACCGTCCAGCGGAGTCGGTAGTGTCGGCCGCGTTCACAGTTGGGGCGCTTGGGGACGGGGTGCGGAAAATGATGAAGCGAAAGTTGCCGGCGCAATGAGCGACGGGCCCGATGAAGGAGCGGACAGCCGCGAGCTACAGGAATTTCAGAGGAATCCCGCTCTCCTCGACACCAGCGAGCGTGCCGCGGACATTCTGCGGGAGTTCGAACGTCTCGGCGCGCTGACAGAGACAAGCCGGACAGCCGCGGATTTCGACGGCCCGGACGCGATGAGGGCCACACCGGGTTATGCCCTGTTCGGCGCGCTGGGAGGCGAGCTGACCATGCGGATGTCCGACCAGCAGTGGCGAGTGGAGGCTGTTCTTGACGGACTTCCGCCGGTCGTCGATCCAGGGGATGCGCTTCGCATGATCGAACTCAGCGTCGGGAACATCGGCAGTGGACAGCACCAAACAGGTCGCGGGGAGGAGCTCACACTGGATACCGTCGTAACCCTCTTGTCGGCCGTCTGGGAGCAGAGCGGGAGGTCGGAGAGCCAGCGCCGTGACTTCCTCCTTGCAGCGACGGGAATAGCCAGTAATCTTGAGCGCGCAGTCGAGGAGGGAGACATTTCATGGGGGCGCGGGCGCGTCACCGGCCCGTGGGACATCGAAGAAGTGACCGGTGGGACCCCGGGATGGCGTTCGACAACCCCCGAAGGAATGACCCGTCACGACTTTGGCGGCCTCCGGGTGCCGTTCGACCCGGATCACGTCCAGTGGAAACTGGTAGCACCCGCTCCCGGAGCCGAAGCCTTCGCCATCCACCTGATGGACGGCGAAACCGTCATTCAGCTCGATCTCTTCCGCGCTGATCCGTCACGGCCATGGACGCAGTTGTGCTCCGAATTGGTCCACAACATGATCGCCAGCGGCGGGACGGCCGGCCTGGCCGCCGGACCGATGGGGCCGGAAGTACGCGGCACCGTCGGAGCAGCGGTCACAGGCGATGCCGGATCCAAGAAGGACGTCCGGTTTCTCGGATGCCAGGGGCCCGGATGGCTGCTGCGAGCCACGGTTTGGGGTGCGGCGGCGGCCCCGCACAGCAATGAGCCATGGCCGTACGACGTGTGCACCGGAACCGTGGTCGACGCCCGACAGGGGTCACCCGAGCCCGGTGCACACATTCTGCTCCGGCTCCCTGATACGTACGGTGAATGAGCTGGACGTCGTGGCCCACCCCGTCACCGAGAGCGGGCCACGACGGCAGCAGCGGCGCCTCCCCGGCGTTTCACCGAAGGGTGAGTTGCCCGCTCACCGCGGTCAACTCCGCTGCTCGCCGGATCCCTGCGGATCACCGCACCGGAAGCCGCGAAGCACCGGCAGACGCGGCTGCCTCCCGGCTTCGGTAGCGGTTGATGAGAATTCGCGGCAGGACTGCGTCATGGCCGCGGCGGTCACCGCGGCACCGGCAGAGCGGGGCAGCCCGGCCGTCACCACCAAGTCGCTGCCGCAACCAGCTCCCGGCCGGGGCGTGATGTCCTGGTCCGGGTACGACGCGGCGAGCCGGGTGAGCGCGTCGCCGCCGGCGGGGGCGAGTAACAGCTCCCGAAGTGAGCTTCACGCCGATCCGGTCGCGATGTACCGGCAGGCGGCGTCCGCTGGGAGCCGTTGATCGGCCTCGGCGGTGACGGGCTCACCGTCGTCCATGACATCGACGGGTACGTAGTCATCAGGGTGAAAGCTGTTTGACGCTGCCCGCCCACGCGGTGAGGCCGGTGAAGCTCCGGGTCCGGTGCCACGCAGGCGACGGGCGGTATCGGTCAGCACGAGCGTGTCCCCGTGGAGAGCGACTCCGCCGGCTACGAGACCAGGCGGGCCAGCTGCACGACGATTCGCTAGGGGAGCGGCGACGGTCCGCCTGTGCCGATGGGATTTTACCCAGTGCGGTTCCCACCCGACTCGGTTTCTGTCCTGTCCGTGAGCGCGTCCCTCGGCCCTGACCCTCCCGGTGGTGCTGGCCGGTGTCGTCCTGGTGGCCATGTCCATCTCCGGGACGGCGGTGGCCCTGCCGGACGTCGGCCGGGACCTGGGGACCTCCGGCCCGGCCCTGAACTGGGTGGTCGCGGGATACAACCTGGCCTTCGCGGCGATGACCCTGGTCGCGGGCTCGGCCGCGGACCGGATGGGCCGGCGCAGGACGTTCCTCGTCTCCGCACTGGTCTTCTCCTGCGGGTTCCTCGTCACCGCGGTGAGTCCCTCGATCGTCATCACCGACGTGTCGCGCATCGTTTCCGGCGCGGGAGGCGCCGGCGTCATGGCCGCGGGCGGCGCCCTCCTCGCCTCCTCCTACCAAGGAGCGGCCCGCAACCGGGCGTTCGCACTCATGGGCACCATGGCGGGCGTCGGCATCGCCGCCGGACCCACACTGTCCGGCCTGCTGATCTCACCGAACGGACAATCATGTCCCCGCCCACGGCGATCCCGTGACCGCCGGCCTGCGGTATCACCCCCCGGGCGCCCGGACGTCGCTCACCCACCAGCTCGCCACCTCCGCGCACCCCACCCGCCTGCTCCCCGACCCTCCTCCCAGCACGCAACGAGCACACCGTCACCCGAACACACCCATTTCGTCCGCGCCACCGAGAAATGGTTCGACGGTACGACCACGCAGCATCCGCTGGGCCGCCGGGAAGGTGCGCCGGCGGCCCAGGGGGTTCAGGGGGCGGTCAGAGTGCGGGCTCGACGGTGAAGTCGCCGGAGGAGCTGGTGATCGGGGTCATGGTGTTGTCGAACGCGTGGTAGTCGGCGGTCAGTTTCACCGCCGTGCGCGGGAGGTCCGACGCCGCGGTGAAGGTGAGGGTGAGCGCGGTCGTCTGCGGGGTGACGGCGCAGCTCGCCAGGGTGTAGGTGTTCTCGCTGTAGTTGTTGTAGGTGTTCTGGTACTCGACCGGCACCAGAGTGCACTGCGCGCCGCCGTCCCCCGAGGCGGACGTGACGTTCAGTCCGGGCGGGAGGAAGATGTTCTGGGTGCCGTCGTTCCATGAGGCGTCCGGGTCGGTCCACACCACGCCGGGCGTCGCGGACGCGGCACGCAGCGCGACCGTGCCGTTGTCCGCCGCGTGCACGGCCACGCTCTCGGTGGCCGTCTGACCGGCACCGAACCCGGCGGGCTGCACCGCCACGCTGTCCTGCGCCGCCCGCGCCTGCGACTCGACGGCGGTGAGGTCGGTCGTGCTGGTGAAGTGCCTGCCCGCCCGCTGCGCCTTCTGGATCTTCGCGAGGGTGTCGTCCTTGTGCGGGACGATGGTCGCCGTGACGCCGACGACCGAGCCGTCCGGGGTGGCGGCGCCTATGTGCTCACTGAAGCTCGCGTAGGGCACCTGGCCGAGCACGTCCATGTCGCAGAGGAACGCGGCGGTGCCGCTGCCGGTCACGGCCGCGGCCACCGGGAGGCAGGAGCCCTCGCCGAGGGTGGAGGTGAAGCCGACCGGGATGTCCGGCACGTCGGTGCCGTCGAGCTTCGGGGCGCCGAGGGTGTACATGAGCAGGACGTTCACGGGCGCCGCGGCGCTGGGCACGCCCTGGCGGTCCAGCTGGAAGGAGTGGCCGGTGTCGTAGTCCTGCGGCAGCGTCTGCGGCTGCTTGCCGCCGCCCCAGGGGGCGTCGAAGCCGAAGCTGTCCAGGTTGGCGGCGTGTGCCGCCGCCGCCGTGCCGAGCTGGGCTCCACAGGCGGCGAGGGCTGCCGCCGCGAGCATGGCGAGGGACCTGCGTATGGTCATGACACTCCGCTGCGAGAGGGCGGCGGGAGCCGCCGGGGCGTGGCGGCCGAAGTGGCCGACCGCCGCACTGTACTCTCCACGAGCCTTACGGCACCCGTAATTTGAGCAGAGCGAAATATGTGGCGGCCGGACGAGTGCACCATCCGATCCGGCCGTCGTACCGGGGAGCCCCGCGGACGGCTCGCCCGCCGACCGCCGAGACGCACGCGTCCCATCCGCGCCGGGCCGGCCCCCACCACGGTGAGCGGATTGCACGAACACCCCCTGACCCGCTCGCGCGCGCAACCAGGGGGCCGCGCAGCATCAGCACGTGCGATCGACGGCGTCGCGACGGGAGGAGTCGGCAGCACGGCGGAGCGGGGAAGCCATGAGCGACGACGTCCCGTCGGTGATCCCGGGCGATGCGTGGTGGCGGCCGCGCCCGGAAGCGGTCGACGCTGTCGTCGCGCTCGTCCGGGATCTCACCGGCGGCGGACCGGCGGCGTGGACGTGGCGATCGGCGTGACGTGGCACGACGCCGTGAGCGCCGTCGACCACTGGTGGGGCGACCTTCTCGAAGCCTCTTGCGACGGCGGGCCGCCGGGGGTCCGGTCCGCGGCCGGGCCGTGACCGCGGGGTTCAGGCGACGGACGGACGCCGTGGGTCGGTGGGGACGATCGCCTGCTCGTCGAAGATCCGTTCGAGGGCCTCGTGACCGTGTTCGCGGCGGTAAGCCATCTCGGCCGCGGTGACCGGCAGGACCCACAGGACACGGGCGCGGCCGTCCGGCAGCGGGCAGTGCTCCAGGCCGGGGCCGTGGAGGTAGGGGAGGCTGATCAGCAGATGGTCGCAAAGGGAACCGGGCAGCCAGGGCTCCCCGATGGGCAGACCGTGTTCGACGTCGAGGTGGTGGACGGCGTGGTAATACGCGGTCATGGCCAGGAGATCGGCGAAGCGTTCGTCGCGAACGGGCGCGGTGAGGACGAACTCGATGCCCTCGCCGTCCGTCTCGACCGTGGACCAGCAGCCGGCGGTGACGTAGGCCCAGCTGTCGGCACGCGGTCCCGGGCCGACGGTGACGATCCTCAGACCGGGTACCGATTCCCTCCGGCCGGGCCCCAGGTCGTGA
This sequence comes from Streptomyces sp. NPDC004031, assembly GCF_053604375.1. Lineage (NCBI taxonomy): Bacteria > Bacillati > Actinomycetota > Actinomycetes > Kitasatosporales > Streptomycetaceae > Streptomyces > Streptomyces sp. NPDC004031. The sequence goes on from NZ_JBSGHL010000050.1 coordinate 58,962, forward strand.
TCGCCGACCGTGATCGCGTGGCCGGTGAAGAAGTCGCGGACGTGGGCCTCGACGCCTGCGACGGCCCGACGGCCGCGTGGGGACTCGAACATGGCGGAGAGCATCTCACGGGCCGCCCCGGGCCCGGCGGTTCAGCCGGTTCCGACCGGTTCCGCCTCGCCGCCGAGCGCGCCGGGCGCCGGATCCGCCGGATCCGCCGGGTCCACCGGGTCCACCGGGTCCACCGGGTCCACCGGGTCCACCGGGGCAGAAGCGTGCGACCCGATGGCGTCGTGGCCGGGTCACGAGGTCCGGATGTCGCCCGGACGTGTGGGGACGGCGTCGAGTGCGGCGAGTGTCGTCTCGTCGAGGGTGATCGCCCCTGCGTCAAGGTTCGCCCGCAGGTGGCCGGGGTCGGCGGTGCCGGGGATGAGGAGGGTGTTGGAGGTGTGGTGGAGCAGCCAGGCGAGGCCGATCTGCGCGGCGGAGACCCCGAGGTTCCGCGCCGCCGCGACGACGGCGGCCTGCTCGGTGACCTTCGGCAGACCGGCCGGGGCGCCGCCGAGCGGGAAGTACGGCACCCAGGCGACGCCCTCGGCGAGGCAGAACTGCGCCATGTCCTCGTCCTCGCGTGACACCAGGCTGTAGGCGTTCTGCACACAGGCGATCCCCGCCGGGAGGCCACGGCGCAGCGCGTCGAGGGAGACGCTGCTCAGGCCGATGGCACCGATCTTGCCCTCGTCGCGCAGCGCGGTCATCACGGCGAGCTGGTCGTCGAGGTCGACGAGCTGGTCGCCCTCGGCGCGCAGGCCGGGGCCGTGGTCGGCACGGCGCAGGTTGACCAGGGGGATCCGGTCGAGCCCGAGGCTCTTGAGGTTGTCCTCGACGCCCGCCCGCAGTTGCTCGGGCCGCTGGGCCAGGCGCAGCGGGAACGGCCCGTCGGGGGCGGGTTCGGCGCCGACCTTGCTGACGACGAAGACGTCGTCCTCGGGACGGAGCGCGGCCGCGATCACCTCGTTGACGAAGCCGTGGCCGTAGAAGTACGCGGTGTCGATGTGATCGACGCCCAGGTCGACGGCCTGCCGCAGCAGGGAGACCGCGGCGTCGCGGTCCAGTCGCGGCAGTTGCATGGCACCGTAGCCGACGCGGGAGACGGTGCGGCCCGCGAGGGCGCCGGTGCCGCCGGGGCGTGCCGCCGCGGGGTCGGTGAGCTGGTCGGAGGGGTCGGTCGACGCCATGGCGGTCTCACTCCCATGAGAGGATGGAGGCAAACGGAGAGACTCCGTTTGCGACCACCGTACACGAACCGGAGGGCCTCCGTTTTGGCTGCGTCCGACTCCCCCGCCGCCCCCGATCCCTCGGCGAACGCACCGGGACGCCCGGCCAGGGCCGACGCGCGGCGCAACCGTGAACGGCTGCTCGCCGTCGCCCGTGAAGCCTTCGCCGCGACCGGCGGCAAGGCCAGCCTCGACGGCATCGCCCGCGAGGCCGGCGTCGGGATCGGCACGCTCTACCGTCACTTCCCCACCCGCGAAGCGCTCGTAGAAGCTCTCTACTCCGCGGAACTCGACGGCGTCGTCACCAGTGCGCCCGCGCTGCTCGCGGAGCTGCCGCCCGAGGTGGCACTGCGTGCGTGGATGGACCGGTACGCGGCATTCTTCGAGGTCAAGCGGGGCATCACCGACACCCTGCGGGCGGGGTGGGCTTCCGGCGCCATCGCGACACCGGCCACCCGGGAGCGGATCACCGCGGCGATCGCGGTGATCCTCGACGCCGGTGCGAGGGCCGGTTCCCTGCGGGCGGACGTGGAGGCGGAGGACGTCACGATGATGCTCCTCGGGGTGTTCATGTCGACGACCGCCGGCAACAGCCCCCAGCTGACGGGACGCCTGCTGGACCTGGTGGCAGACGCGCTGCGGCCCGGGGCCGGCGGGCCCGGCCCGCACTGACGCGGCGGGGGCGCCCCCCACCGCCGAGGACACCGCTCGCGATCCGCCGCCACGCGTGCGGCAGCGCCCCGCAGGCCGGGCGGGACCGGCCTGCGGAGCCCCGGTCAGCCGGCCCCTTCGCTCGCGGTCCCGCCTTCCGTCAGAGCACTGATTCCCGGACGGAGGAGGGCCGCTATGCGGTCGGCGGAGGCGTCGCGGAGGGCGGGGAGACCGAGGAGCTGGTGCCCGACGGTCACGCCGAGCAGGGCGGTGAGGGCCAGCGTGGCGCGCAGTTCGGCGTCCGGCGCGGGCGGCATCGAGGCGACGACCGCGTCGGCCTGGCGGGAGAGGCGGGCGCGGACCTGGTCGGCCGCGCCCGGGTCGGTCAGCATCGACCGCATCATCGCCAGCGTGGCCTCGGGCAGGGCGCCGAGTTTGGGGCCGAGGGTGGCCAGCAGCTGGTCGGCGAGCCCTTCCGGGCCCGTGGCCGCGGGCGGCGCGGGGTGGACCTGGACGGCCCGGGTGAACAGCTCGCGCTTCGAGCCGAAGTACTGCATGACCAGGGCCGGGTCCACACCGGCCGCCGCCGCGACGGCGCGGATGGTCGTGCGGTCGAACCCCTTCTCGGCGAACAGCTCGCGGGCCCCGGTGAGGATCCGCGCCTCGGTGGCGCGGCGGCGCTCGGCGCGGGACGGCTGGGCGGTGGGCACCTGCTCACTCTACCGTCCTTCGCTCCACAGGCGTTGACCGAAGGACCGGGTGCGGCCTACTCTCCGGTGGGTCAACGACCGTTGAGCGAATGGAGTGACCCCGTGCCGCACACCGAGGCCCTTGCGACGCGCAGCCCGCACGACGTTCTCGACCGCTACTACCAGGCCATGCTGGACAAGTCGGCCGACGACCTCGCCGACCTCTACGCCGCCGACGCCGTCCACGAGTTCCCGTTCACCGCCCCCGGTTTCCCGCCGAGCTTCGAGGGGCGCGAGGCGGTGCGCGCCGGTTACCGGGCCGCTTGGGGCGCGAGTCCCGTACGGGTGGAGGAGATCCGCAGGGTCGCAGTCCACCGGACCGACGACCCGGAGGTGATCGTCGCCGAGCAGGTCGTCATGGGCACGGTTCCGGACACGGGCGCCGCCTTCGGCGTTCCCGGGCTGCTGGTGCTGCGGGTGCGCGGCGGCCGCATCAGCCACGTCCGGGACTACATCGACACGTCGGGACTCCGCTCCGCCACGGCGTGAGACGCCAACCGGGCCGGGCCCCGGTCCGCCGACCGGCACCTTCCGGTGGCCGACGGACGCCCCTGCGAGCAGACTACGGGCCACGGGCGCAAGCGGGTGTGCGGGAGGAAGCGTGGGCGACGCGTGCGAGGAGCCCGCCGGGCGCGCCCCGACCGGGCCGGGCGCCGGACCGCCGACCGGCCGTGGACCGACGGCACCCCGGCGGCGCCCGACCCGTGCCGAACTGGAGGCCGCCCGCACCAGGGAACTCCCCGACCTGATCACCGACGGGCTGCGGCTGCTGCTGTGCGGCATCAACCCGGGCCTGGGATCGGCCGCCGCCGGACATCACTTCGCCAACCCCGGAAACCGCCTGTGGCCCGCGCTCTTCCGGGCCGGGCTCACTCCGCGGCTGCTCTCCGGCGAGGAGGAACGCGAACTGCTCCCGCTGGGCATCGGCATCACCAGCCTGGTCCGCCGCCCCACGGCCCGTGCCGGTGAGCTCTCCCGCGGCGAACTGCGCGACGGCAGCCACGACTTGCGCGCCCGCGTACGGCACCTGCGTCCGGCCTGGCTGGCGATGCTCGGGATCAGCACCTACCGGACCGCGTTCGAAGCCCCCGACGCCGTGATCGGCCCGCAGGAGATCACGATCGGCAGCACGCGGGTATGGGTGCTCCCCAACCCCAGCGGGCTCAACGCCCACTACCCGCCGGCCGCGCTGGCCCGCGAGTTCGGCAGGCTCCGCGAAGCCATGGGGCTGCCGCCGCCCACCGCGGACGCGCCGCCACGGTGACGGGGCCGCCGCCTCCGCGCCCGGGGCACCGGCGCCGACGTGACTCCGGTGCGGTGGCAGCGGGCGGGCCCTGGTGAGGCAGGCTCCCTCGCGGGGTACCCGACAGGCACGACACCCGACGGATGAGGGAGACCATGAACCATTCCCCGGACAGCGACCGGAACGGAAGCCCCGCCGGACCGGCGGACGCGGCACCGCGGACGGCACCCGATCCGGGTCACGACCCGCGGGCGGCCACCGGCGAGGGCATCGGCGACGACCCGGCCCGCGAGACCGCCCCGGCCGGTACCGACCCCACCGGCGGTCCCGGCACCGCACCGGCTTCCGAGGACGGCCTCGGCCGCCGGACCGCCGGGCGCGAGCCCGAGGACACGGTCGTGAGCGGCCCCGACCGGCACAACGCGACCGAGACCGACCCCTCCGCCGAGGCCACACCCGCCGGTGGCGGGGACACCGACCGCCCCGCGGACGCCCCTGCCTCTCCGATCGCACCGCCGCCCGACTCCTGAGCAGCCCCGGGCGGGCGCGGGACGTCCCCCGCCTCGGCGTCGGCGGCCCGCGCCTCCCGGCGGGGCAGGCCGCCGACCCCGCACGGACCACCGAAGGCGTCGCAGCGGGACGGCGCCTCGCCGCCGCTAGAACTCCAGCTCGATGTAGTCGATGTCCGTGAACTCCACCTCCAGGTCGCGAGCGCGGCGGCCGCGGTCCTTGAAGTAGATCTCCTGGAGGCCCTCGGCGGCGATGCGCTGCAGCTGCTGCTCGGTCGCGCCGCCGGACTGCGCGTCGAACAGGCGGGCGGCGTAGGCAGGGGGGAGGTGCTGGGTGATCCGGCGCATACGGGAGTCGTCGGTGGAACCGGGGGCGGCCGTGAAGCCGAAACGGGCGCGGGTCTCGATCACGATGCCCGTCGCCGTGGCGGCCTGCGTCCTCGCCCGCTGCCGTACGCGCGGCTGCCAGTCCTTGCGGACCTCCCGCTCCAGACGGGCCGCCAGCTCGGGGCGGGGGCGGCGCAACGTGCCCTTGAGGTAGCGCTCCACCGTGCGCTGCGAGACACCGAGGCGGGCCGCGACCGCCCGGGTGGAGCCCTTCTGCGACCTGACCAGGAAGCGCATCCGGGCCTGTGCGGTCTTCGGGATCGGGCGGGTCGCGGTGGCCTCGGCGGCGCGCTCCAGGCCGTCCTGCAGTTTGCCCACGGTCAGTCTCCTTGCCGCAGGGTGCGGCCCGCGGCCGCGACCAGGTCGTCGGTGGCGGTGATGGCCCGCTCCCGCAGGGCGGCGAGGGTGCCGAGGTCGGCGGCGTCGCGCATGGCGAAGGCGGCCTGGGCCGCGGCGCGGGCGGACGGGGCGAGATCGGGCTCCAGCACCGACACCGCGACCAGCGGGGCGGTCACGGCCGAGCGGGTGGCGTGGCTGTCGGTGCGGGCCGTGTCGTAGTCGGTGGCGGGGGCGCCGGTCAGGCGCAGGTGCTCACGGCGCCACATCGCCCGGCGGTGGTCGCCTATCGCCGCCACCAGCGCGCCGAGCGCCGCCCGCAGATCGGCCGAGCGCCGCTCGGCGCGGTCGTCGCGCCGGGCGGCACGGGAATGGCGCGACTGCAGCAGCGAGGTCAGCAGGCCGCCGAGCAGCGTGCCCGCCACTGCGACGATGGTGTCCCCCAACGGACCTACTCCCCTTCGTCCACGGCGTCGTCGCCCTTGATGTGGCGGGCCGGGTTGTGGTCCTGCTCCATCAGGCCGACGGCCCAGTACAGCTCGCGGGTCCCCTCGTGCTTGACCATCCCCGGGGAGACACCGAGCCGGAAGGTGCCCGGCGCGGCCTTGCCCGCCGCGTCGTACGGAAGGACGTCCAGCGGCGAGGGACCCGCCGAGGGATAGACCGCGCAGTCCGACAGCAGCGCGACCGGCATCAAAGCCTCGTCGCCGAAGCGGACCGTCCATCCCCCGCCGTCCTGGGCCGGGGGCAGGACGCCGCCGGTCGCGGCCGCGGTCTTCAGCAGCTTGCGGTGCATGTTGACCCGGGCCGCGGAGATGACCGCGGCG
>NZ_JBSGHL010000051.1:0-63138 GCF_053604375.1 Streptomyces sp. NPDC004031
CCGGGCCATCGACCGCTTCATCGACTCCGGCAGCGCCACGTCCTTGATCTCCACCCGGTCGATGTGCACGCCCCAGCCGGTCGCCGGGGTGGCCAGCATCAGCTCCAGGCCCTCGTGCAGCCGCTCCCGGCCGGACAGCAGGTCGTCCAGCTCGCTCTTGCCGATGATCGACCGCAGTGAGGTCTGGGCCACCTGGAGCATCGCGAACTGGTAGTTCTGCACGTCGACCGTCGCCCGGATCGGGTCGACGACGCGAAAGTACAGCACCGCGTCCACCCGCACCGAGACGTTGTCGCGGGTGATGCCCTCCTGCGAGGGCACCGGCATGGTGACGACCTGCATGTTGACCTTGGTCATCCGGTCGACGAAGGGCAGCACCAGCCGCGGGCCGGGCTGCTTCGGCAGCGGGCTGACCCGGCCGAAGCGGTAGATCACCCCGCGCTCGTACTGCTTGACGACCCGCATGCTGCTCGGCAGCACGATCAGGCCGACCACGGCCAGGACGATCAGCAGTACAACCACGATCTCCATGTCCCACTCCCCAGTCCGGTGCGTGAGGGTACGGCCTGCCGACCGGCCGCCGCCCGCACAACGGCCCTTCCTTGGCGAGGGTTTGACGCTCGGTCGGCGCCCGCCGGTTCCGGCGGGCACCCCCGACCGCGGCGGCCCGGCGCACACGGTCACCGGGCGGGCCGCCCTAGGCTGGGCCGATGGCACGCTACTTCGATGTACATCCCCAGAATCCGCAGCCGCGCATCATCAGCGGCGTGGTCGAGAGCATCCGGGCCGGGGCGCTGGTCGCCTACCCCACGGACTCCTGCTACGCGCTGGGATGCCGGCTGGGCAACCGTGAGGGCGTCGACCGCATCCGCACGATCCGGCACCTCGACGACCGGCACCACTTCACCCTGGTCTGCCGGGACTTCGCGCAGCTCGGCCAGTTCGTGCAGATCGACAACGACGTCTTCCGGGCGGTGAAGGCGTCCACGCCGGGCAGCTACACCTTCATCCTCCCGGCGACGAAGGAGGTGCCGCGGCAGTTGCAGCACCCCAAGAAGAAGACCGTCGGCGTCCGCATCCCCGACCACGTCGTGACGCAGGCGCTGCTCGCGGAGCTGGACACGCCGCTGGTCTCCAGCACCCTGCTGCTGCCCGACGAGGAGGAGCCGCTGACGCAGGGCTGGGAGATCAAGGAGCGGCTCGACCACGTGGTCGACGCCGTTGTCGACTCCGGCGACTGCGGCACAGAGCCCACCACCGTCGTCGACTTCTCCGGCGGCGGGGCCGAGATCCTGCGCCGCGGCGCGGGCGACACCACACGGTTCGAGTAGCGCGCGGTCCGCGTCGCGGGTCGGCCCCGGGGCGGTGACCTTTGGGCCACCGCCCGGGTCCGCCGGATCGGCGAATACCCGCTCCACCGGGCCGCTCTCCAGGCCCCGGCCGTCGCGCCTCACCATCACCTCGTCGGCGATCTCCCGCAGCGACGCCAGCAGGTCGAGCACCTGGGCCTGCAACGACACGTCGAGCACGGAGACCGGCTCGTCGCACACCAGCACCCGGGGGCGGGTGGCGAGCGCTCGGGCGATCGCCACCCGCTGCCGCCGGCCGCCGGACAGCTCCCACGGCCTGCGCCGCAGGCGCTCGCCACCGCCTCGGCCTGACCCGGGCCGCATCTCCCGGCACTCTCCCGCACCTGTGCGGCGCCCCGCCGTGCCCGGGTGTCCGGGTGGCACTCCCGTGCCCACCTGCTGATTTGTCTGCATGCTGATCGTCTGGCCTAAGATGATTTCCGTGACCCTGGATCTGACGCCCGACCAACTCCTGTCGACCACCCGCGCGGTGCGCCGGCGCCTCGACTTCGACCGCCCCGTCCCGCGCGAGCTGATCGAGGAGTGCGTGGACCTGGCCGTGCAGGCCCCGACCGGCCGCAACCGGCAGCGCTGGCACTTCGTCGTGGTCACCGAGGACAGCCAGCGGCACGCCGTGGCCGACCTCTTCCTGCGCGCCCTCTCCGCTGCCCAGGGGCAGCAGCTGACAGCGCGCGACACCTGGCGGATGGGCTACCACCCCGGTTCCACCGAGCGGGTCTTCGACGGGCTGCGCCATTTGACCGCGAACATCCACCGGGTGCCGGTGTTCGTCATCCCCGCCGTGGAGGGGCGCACCGACCGCGCGAACGTCGCCGAGCAGGCCGGGACCTGGGGCTCGATCCTGCCCGCCGTGTGGAACTTCATGCTCGCCGCCCGCGCCCGCGGCCTCGGCACGACCTGGACCACCGCCCAGGCGCCGCTGGAGCGGGAACTGGCCGAAGTGCTCGGCGTCCCCTACGACGAGGTCATGCTGGCCGCGTTCATCCCGCTGGCCTACACCATCGGCACCGACTTCAAACCCGCACCGCGCATCCCGCGCGAGCACGTCCTGCACTGGGACCAGTGGAAGCAGCGCCGCCCGTAGCGCCGTATGCGGGTCCGGCGGGCAACTGCGCCGAGTCCGCCTGCCGTACCCCGTACGGGAGTTAGAGTCGGGCCATGCCGCCTTCCACCCCGCCGGACGAGCCGTCCGCCCCGCCGCAGTCCTCCCGGGGTTCGCTCGCGGGCGCCGGCTGGGAGGCCCAGGAACCGGGCACGTACACCGAGCTGATGCCGCCGCGGGTGTCGAACCTGTCGTGGCTGAACCCGGCGACGCTGTGGAAGGCACGCAACGGCCCGCTCGCCTCGCTGCTGGGCGACCCCACCGGGGCGCGGCGGCAGCAGTGGGTGCGCGGGCAGGTCGAACGCGGCGCCACCGGCCCGGATCTGCTGATCGAGCGGGACGACCCCGACACCTTCTCCTTCCTGCTGCTCGGCGACACCGGCGAGGGCGACGCCCCGCAGTACGCCGTCGTCCCCGGCCTGCTGAAGGCCGGGGCGGGCACCCGCTACGCGGTGCTGTGCAGCGACGTCCTCTACCCGGTGGGCAGCGCCGACGAGTACGGCACCAAGTTCTTCCGGCCCTACCGCGACTACGACGCGCCGATCTACCCGATACCCGGCAACCACGACTGGTACGACGGCCTGGGCGGCTACATGCGGGTCTTCTGCGACGCCCCCGAGCCGCCGCCCCCGCCCCGCCCGCGGTTCGGGTCGGCGGCCTGGTGGCGGTCGCTGCTGTGGCGCCCGCCCGCGGCGATCGACGCGGAACGGCTGGCGGCGGCGCGCGCGATGCGCGACCGGCCCGCGCAGGCCGCCCGGTGCCCCGCGCCGTACTGGGCCATGGACTCCGGACCGCTGCGGATCATCGGGATAGACACCGGGCTGCTCGGCGGCATCGACCGGGAGCAGGGCGAGTGGCTCGCCCGGGTCGCACGCGGGCCCCGGCCGAAGATCCTGGTCACCGGTTCGCCCCTGTACGTCGACGGCGAGCACCACCCGTGCCCCATCGAGGGCGGCGGCACGGTCGACGCCATCGTGCGCGACCCGCGCAACCGCTTCGTCGCGGCCATCGGCGGCGACATCCACAACTACCAGCACTACCCGGTCGACGTGGACGGGCGGCGCATCGAGTACGTCGTCTCGGGCGGCGGCGGGGCCTTCATGCACGCGACCCACACCATCCCGCCGGTCGCCGTCGGCGGGGTGACGGAGGACCGTTTCCGCTGCTACCCGCTGCGCGCCGACTCGCTCGCCTTCTACAGCCGCCTGTACGGCAGCAGGCTGCGGCTGCGGCGGCTGTTCGACCTGACGCCGGACCAGGCCGCCGCCGTGATCGCCGCCCGGCTGGGCATCACCCCCACCCGCGCGGCCGCGGACGCCGCGGTGACCCGGCGCACCCGCTTCGTGGCCGCCGTGCTCGGTGTGGCCTCCCGCCCCGGCCGCAGACGCCGGGTACGGCTGCCGGTGCGGCGGATGCTGACCCGGGTGCTGTCACCGGGGTCGGCCACCTACAGCCCGCCGTTCTTCAAGAACTTCCTGCGGCTGGACGTGACCCCCACCGAGGTCCGCGTCCGCTGCTTCGCCGCGACGGGCCTGCGCCCGCACGAACTCGAACCGCCCGTCGAGGACGACTTCACCATCCCCCTCACGGGCTTTCCCGTCCCGCACCAGGACACGGCCGGACCCGACCGGAGCCACGCGTGCTGATCTGGTTGGACGGAGCCTTCGGCAGCGGCAAGACCACGCTGATGGCCGCCCTGCGCGGGCACCTGCCGGACGCGCTGGTGTTCGACCCGGAGCAGGTCGGCGCCCTGCTGACCGGGATCGTCGACTGCCCGACGGGCAACTTCCAGGACATCCCGCCGCGGCTGCCCGCGGGGGCCGTCGTCCTGGACGCCCTGCGCCCGCCCGCCGAACTCGCGGGGCAGGTGCTGGCCGTGGTGGGCGCCGCGGCGGGGCGGTGACCACCGCTACCCGGCCGGGACGGTCCCGCCCGCCACGACGTTGCGGGGCACGCACGGCGGGCCGCGGAGGCGGTAAGGTGCAAGAAATATGGAGGAAAACATTCTTGGCACCCCATATCCTGCCAGCAGGAAGAGCCGCCCGAGGGAATCCAGATGAGCAACCCGCCGAAGATCCGCCGCGCCTCGCCGAGCAGGGTCGTGGGTGACGACCGGCGCGAGCAGTATTTCGCCAAACTCGCCCTCGACCGCCCCGACGTCGGCCTGTGCCGGGCCACGACGCTGGTGGCCAAGTCCATCGACGCCGAGCTGACCGGCTACGAGATCTCGGCGGCCCAGCACCTGGTGCTGAAGATGCTGAACGACGTCGGCCCGTGCTCCCAGCAGGAGCTGAGCGAGCAACTGCGCATCGACCGCAGTGTGATGGTCGGCTGCATCGACGGGCTGGAGGACTCCGGCTTCGTGCGCCGCGAGCGGCACCCCAAGGACCGCCGGGCCAACGTCATCGTGCCCACGCCCGAGGGCTTCGCCGCGCTGGCGGACGTCGAGGACGGCGTGCCCGGCTTCCTCGACCGCGCTTTCCAGGCCCTGACCCCCGCCGAGCGCAGGACGCTGGCCCGGCTGATGGTCAAGATCCTCGACGTGGCGTGAGCCGCCGGACCGTCCGTCCGGAGGCCCGGCCGCGTCACACCGGCGCCGGCGCCCGGCCCGGGAAGCGGGCCTCCAGGTCCTCGCGGGGCATGGGGCGATGGGTCCCCTCGATCCGGGCGTGACGCCGGAGTCCCGCAGCACCTTCAGGTGGTGCGACAGCGCGGAATTCCCTGCGGGGACGTTCGACTTCATCCGCACCTGCTACCTCGTGATCCACCTGCCGGACCCGGAGAAGGCCGTCGCCCGGCTCGCGAGCCGGCTCGGGCCGGGAGGTGTGCTGCTGCTGGAGGAGCCGTCGTTCCGGCGGCGGCGCATCAACCTCCCATCTGCCGTCAAACAGTTGGAAGCAAGATGATTGCACTGCTACGTTTATGCCCCAATCATTGACGTGCAGACGATGTCTGCCGCAACGAAACGGTGGGGGCGATGACGGAGCGTCAATCACAGGCATCGGTGCCGGGACCGGGCAGCAACGGCAACCTGCTGCTCCTGGTGCTGTGCGCACAGCTCTTCCTGGACTCCATGGACGTCTCGCTGATGGGTGTGGCGCTGCCCAAGATGCAGCACTCGATGCATCTGGACGCCCAGCAGCTCCAGTGGGTCATCTCGGGCTACGCGGTCGCCTACGGCGGCTTCCTGCTCCTGGGCGGGCGGGCCGCCGACCTCTTCGGACGGCGCCGCATGTTCTTCTGGGCCACCGCCGTCTTCGCGGTCGTCAGTCTCGTCGGCGGCCTGGTCTCCAGCGGGTCGCTGCTGATCCTCACCCGCGTGGTCAAGGGCGTCGCCGCCGCGTTCATCGCCCCGGCCGCGCTGTCGATCATCACCACGACCTTCCGCGAGGGACCCGAGCGCAACCGGGCGATGGGCGTGTTCGGCCTCACCGGCGCCAGCGGCTACGCGGCCGGCCTGGTCTTCTCCGGACTGCTCACGTCCATCAGCTGGCGGCTCACCTTCTTCGTGCCGTTCGCGGTGGCCGCCCTCGTGCTCGCGCTCGTGCGCGGCGTCGTCGCCCCCGACGAGGCCCATCAGGGCGCCCGCCGCGGATTCGACGTCGTCGGCGCCGTCACGGCGACCGCGGGCCTGCTGCTGCTGGTGTTCGCGCTGACCCGCGCCTCCGACGTCGGCTGGGGTTCGGTGTCCACGGTGGGCGGCCTGACCGTCGCCATGGTGCTGCTGATCGCCTTCGTGCTCATCGAGGGCCGCCGCAAGGACCCCCTCGTCGACCTCGCCGTCTTCCGCTCGCGCACCCTGGCCACGGCCAACGTCGTCGGCGTCGTCTGGGCCTGCGCGACCATCGGCTGGCAGTTCGTCGCGCTGCTCTACCTCCAGGACGTGCTCGGCTACAGCGCGCTGCAGGCGGGTATGGCGATCGTGCCGATGGCCGCGTCGATCCTGATCGCCGTCAACCTCGCGCCCCGGCTCATCCGGCGGGTCGGGCTGCGTGTCCCGGCCGTCATCGGCATGGTGCTCCAGGGCCTCGGCATCGTGCTCTTCCTGCGGGCCGGAGCCCACGCCTCGTACGCCGCCGCGCTGCTGCCCGCCCTGGTCCTGCACGGCCTCGGCAACGGCACCAGCTTCCTCAGCTTCAACATCGCCGGTGTCGGCGGCGTGCCGGACGAGAAGCAGGGCCTGGCCGCCTCGCTCATCCAGTCCGCCGTGCAGCTCGGCGGCGGCCTCGGCGTCGCGGTGGGCGCCGCGGTGCTGGCCGGCTCCAGCGGCTCCGGGGTGCAGAGCTACCACCACGCCTTCGCCGCCGTCAGCGTCTTCTCGCTGGCCGGTGTCATCGCCTCCGCGGTGGGCCTGGGCGCGCCCGAGGATCCGGCGGCCGTCAAGGACGCGGCGGCGCCGCCGCTGGCCGAGCCGTCCGGCGCCGGCCTGGAGAGCGAGCACGCGTGAGCGGCAAGGTCGCCCCGGAGGCCGGCACCGCGGCGGTGAAGTGGCTCGCTCCCGACGACCCGGTGCTGTCCCGGGACGGGGCCGCCGAGCTGTAACGCACCCTGGACGGCTGGCTGCCCCGCCGGATCCCCCGGGCACGGCTCGCCACCACCTTCTCCCAGGGCTTCGCGAGTTGCGCGGCCATGCCCGCCGGTGTCCGGTTCGTGGTCCGCACCGACGCCGCGGAGGTGGCGCTGTGGCTGAACGTGACCGCCGACAGCGCGCCGCTGGACGTCCGGGAAAGCGGCAACTGGATTCACCAGGAACGCCCGGAGGCCCTCACCAGCGAACTGGAGACGTGGCTGTGCGGGCTTCCCCCGGCGGCGCGGTGAAAGTGGCGCGCCGGCCGAGGTGAATCCCTCCGCCCCGGTCGGTCCTATTCCGCTGCCAGGCCCGGCGGGCGGGTCGCTCCGGCGGGCGGAGGACCATCTCGGCGGCCATTGCTCCGCTTTTTCTGACAATGCACTTGGTGTCGGCTTGGCGCCGCCGCCCGCCGCCGGAGGCGTGAATTCTGCACGGTCGCCCGTGAAATCCAGCCGATCTGCCGCAAACCGCCTTCCCGGCGCGCGGGGTGAGGCCGCGTCGGTGCGGCGATAACGGAAGGAAGCGGGCCGGACCCGGCGAGTCGGTCAGATGGGGTGCAAGGCCGTGAAAAGAACGCCCATAAGCCCGGTTCGAACAGGCGGCCCGCAATGGCAGCCGCGTGTGTCATGGGCGTCTGATACTGTCGAAAACGTCAATCGGCAAAGGGCTGTCAAGAAAGTCGCGGCCCGTACCGGGGGCAATGGGACAGGAATTGGAACCCGATCGCTGTGATTCCCGGGGATTCACGGGTCGGGCGGAATGAATTCACCATCAATGCGAATGACGCCGCCGTGGTCGGCTGCGTCCGAAAACAGTTGGTCCGGCATCGGGAACGAGCCGTCCCGGCAGGGGACGGCGGCTCCCGCGCGCCGCACCGCGGGCCGGGCATCCGGTCCGGGCGGGCGTGTCGTGGGCGAGTGGAGATCGGGGGACGGTCTTGCGAGGGCAGGAAAATTTCACTGAGCTTGTGCTGCGCCACGCCGCCGAGCGGCCGGACCAGGAGGCGTACGTCTTCCTGCCCGGCAACTCGCCTGACGCGGCCGCACAACGGCTGACGTACGCCCAACTGGACGCCGAGGCCCGGCGGATCGCCTCCTGGCTGCAGCGCAAGGGCGCGGCCGGGGGACAGGTGCTGCTGCTCTACCCCTCGGGCCTGGAGTTCGTGAAGGCCTTCGTCGGCTGCCTCTACGCGGGGTCCGTCGCGGTGCCCGCGCCGCTGCCCGGCGAGAACAACCAGTCCGCGCGCCTCACCGGCATCCTGCGGGACGCCGAGGTGCGCGCGGTGCTCACCGGCTCCGCGGACGAACCGGGCATCAGCGCTTGGCTGCGCGCCTCGGGCGCCACCGGGATCGAGGTCCTGGCGACCGACGACCCGACCCGGGGCGAGCCGGGGGAGTGGACGCGGCCGCAGTTGGCGGGCGAGTCGCTGGCCTTCCTCCAGTACACCTCCGGCTCCACCAGCGAGCCCAAGGGCGTCATGGTCTCGCACGCCAACCTGCTGGCCAACGAGCTGGCCATCGCGCGCGTGCTCGGCACCGGCGAGGGCGTCAGGATGGGCTGCTGGCTGCCCGCCTACCACGACATGGGCCTGATCGGGCACATCCTGCACTCGCTCTACGCGGGTGGCTCGACGGTGCTGATGGCCCCGGTCACCTTCCTCATGCGGCCGGTGCGCTGGCTGCAGATGATCGGGGAGTACGGCGTCGCCGTCAGCGGCAGCCCCAACTTCGGCTACGACCTGTGCCTGCGCCGGATCACCGACGAACAGCTCGCCACCCTGGACCTCAGCACCTGGCGGCACGCCTGCAACGGCGCCGAGCCGATCCGCGCCGAGACGGTCCGCGCCTTCACCGAGCGCTTCGCCCCCGCGGGCTTCCGCCCCGAGAGCTTCTTCCCCTGCTACGGCATGGCCGAGACCACGCTGCTGGTCTCCGGCACCCCGGCCGACCGCAGCCCCGTCCACCGCACCGTGGACGCGGCCGCGCTGGAACAGGGCCGGCTCGCCGAGGCCGGACCGGAGGCGGGCACCCGGACGCTGGTGAGCAGCGGGGTGGTGGACCCCGCCGACTTCAGCGTGCGGATCGTCGACCCGGACGCGCACACCGAACAGCCCGACGGGCAGGTGGGCGAGATCTGGGTCAAGGGCGCCAGCGTCTCCTCGGGCTACTGGAAGCGGCCCGACGTCAACACCCGCGTCTTCGACGCCGGGATCGTCTCCGCGGGGGGCACCGACACCGGCTGGCTGCGCACCGGCGACTTCGGCGTGCTGGAGGCCGGGCAGCTCTACGTGACGGGCCGTCTCAAGGAGATGATCCTGATCAACGGCCGCAACATCTACCCGCACGACGTGGAGCGCGCGGTGCAGGCCCTGCACCCGGCCTTCCGCGGCGGCGCCGGCGCGGCCTTCTCGGTGGACGACGGCGAGGAGCACCTCGTCCTGGTGCAGGAGTTCCGCCGGGCCGCGGCGCAGGACCCGGCGGCGCTGTGCGCCGAGATCCGCGCCCACGTCCGCAGCGAGTTCCAGGCCAGTTGCAGCGTCGTCCTGGTCCGCCCGGCGGCGGTGCACAAGACCACCAGCGGCAAGATCCAGCGCACCCTGATGCGGGCGCTGCTGCTGGAGGGCCGGCTGGAGCCCGTCCACCAGGACCTGGACCGCCAGGTCTCCCGTCTCGTGTCCGCCCCGCAGCCCGCCCCGGTGGGCTGAGCCGTGGACCGCACCCCTGCCCCGTACGCCCCGCACCGGCTGGCCGAGCAGCTGGAGTGGGATCTCGGCGACCCGGACGAGCCGGCCTCGGCGTTCGGCCACGCCCGCAGCCTGGCCCTGGACGAGCGCGAGGCCTTCCCCGAAGGTGCCTGCGACCGGCTGGACGAGCTGGGCCTGCACCACTTCTACGTACCCGCCGCCCACGGCGGGCGGCTCGCGGACTACGAGCAGCTGATGCAGCTCATGCGCACGGTCGCGCGCCGTGACCTGACCGTCGCCGTCGCCCACGGCAAGACGTACCTGGGCGCGGTCTGTGTCTGGGTGGGCGGCTCGGCCGAGCAGTGCCGGGAGCTGGCCGGGGCCGTCGCGTCCCGGACCCGGGTCTCCCTCGCCCTGACCGAACGCGCCCACGGCAGCGACCTGCTGGCCGGTGACGTCGTCGCGGAGCCCCCCGAGGACACCGGCCGCGACACCGGCCCGGACACCGGCCCCGACGCCCCCGCGGGTTTCCTGCTCAGCGGCGAGAAGTGGCTGATCAACAACGCCACCCGGGGCAGCCTGCTGTCGGTGCTCTCCCGCACCGACCCGGCGGGCGGCCCGCGCGGCTACTCGGTGCTGCTGGTCGACAAACGCGCCCTGCCCGCCGGCACGTACCGGCACCTGGACAAGGTGCGCACGCACGGGATCCGCGGCGCGGACATCTCCGGGATCGCCTTCGACCGCGCCCCGGTCCCGGCCGGGGCCGTGGTCGGCGAGGTGGGCGGCGGCCTGGAGACCGTGCTCAAGGCGCTCCAGCTGACCCGCACCATGTGCGCGGCGCTCTCGCTGGGCGCCGCCGACCACGCGCTCGCGCTCGGCCTGGACTTCGCCGCCGGGCGCAGCCTGTACGGCAGGCCGCTCGCCGGACTGCCGCAGGCCCGCCGGACGCTGGCCGAGGCCACTGCCGACGTGCTCGCGGACGAGGCGCTGGCACTGGTGGCCGCCCGCGCGGTGCAGACCCTCCCGGCGGAGCTGTCCGTCGTCGCCGCGGTCACCAAGTACCTCGTGCCCACCCGCACCGAGGCCGTCGTCACCGCGCTGACCGGACTGCTCGGCGCCCGCGCCTTCCTCAAGGACGTCTACGCGGGTGGCCGTTTCCAGAAGATCGACCGGGACCACCGCATCGTCGGCCTCTTCGACGGCAACACCCTGGTCAACCTCAACTCGCTGATCAGCCAGTTCCGGCTGCTGGCCCGCGCCCACGAGCGCGCCGCCGGCGACGTGCCCGGAGCCGTCGCGGCCTTCCGGCTCACCGCGCCGCTGCCGCCCGCCGACCTCGGCCGGCTCTCGCTCATCGCCCGGCAGGGCAGCGGTGTGCTGGCCGCGCTGCCCGGCTGCGTGGCCCGGCTGCGCGACCTGGCCGCCGACGACCCGGCGCTCGCGCCCGCCCTGCACGCCGCCGAGCGGCTGGTGGTGGCCGTGGACGCGGTGCACGCGCAGGTGGCGGCGCTGAAGGACGCGCAGACCGAGGTGCCGCCCGCCGCCTTCGACGCCGCCCGCCGGTTCGCGCTGTGCTTCGCCGGTGCGGCCTGCGTCGGCCTGTGGACGTACAGCCACGCCGAGGCCGAGGCGGGTGCGACCGCGCCGCTGTGGCGCGACGCCCTGTGGCTGCGGGCCGCGCTCGCCCGGCTGCTGGCCGCGCTGGACGTCCCGGACGCGGCCGACCCGGAGGCGCTGGACGGCGTCCTCGACGCGGCCACCGCCCTGCACACCGGCGGGCGGCTGGTCTCGCTGCTGCCCCTGTCGCTGCGCCCCGCCGCCGCGGCGGCCGAGGACGGGACGGTCCGGCCGGCCCTTGCCGTCCCCGTCATCGGACCGGCCGCGGGGAGTGCGTCATGACGGCGGATCAGGCGGAGCGGACGGCGCCCCACCCGGCGCCGCCCCAGCCCCAGGAGGCGGGCACAGCCGCTCGGGTCGCCGAGCTGGCCGCCGCCTTCGGCGACCCCGGCGACGTGGCCAACCCGGTCGGCGAGGCCGCGATCCTGGCGGCCGACGAGGCGGGCGAGCTGTCCGCGGCCGGGGAGAAGCTGCTGGACGCCTTCGGGCTGAACGCCGAGTTCGTCCCGGCCTCCCTCGGCGGCAGGCTGGAGCGGCTCGACGGCCTCGCCCGCGTCCTGCGCGAGGTCTTCCGGCGCGATGTCGCGCTCGGCCTCGGCTACGGCGTCACGTCCTTCATGGCGTCGGTCAACGTATGGGCCGAGGGCGACGCGCGGCAGCAGGCGCGGCTGGCGGAGATCCTGCTGGGCGGCGGCCGGGTCTCGGTGGCCTACCACGAACTCGCGCACGGCAACGACTTCCTGCGCAACGACTTCGAGGCCCGGGTGCGGCCCGACGGCTCGTTCCTGCTGCACGGCACCAAACAGGTCATCAACAACGCCGCCCGCGCGCAGGCCTGGCTGCTGTTCAGCCGCACCGACCCCGCGCCCGGCCCGCGCAGCCACTCCGTGCTGATGGTCGAGCGCGCCCAGGTGGCGCCCGAGCGGCTGACCGTACTGCCCCGCTACGGCACCGTCGGCGTACGCGGCTGCCACCTGTCCGGACTGGACCTCGACAGCGCCCCCGTCCCGGCGACCGCGCTCGTCGGCGGGCTCGGCCACGGCGCCGACGTGGCGCTGCGCTCCTTCCAGCTCACCCGCAGCGCCCTGCCCGGCATGGCCCTGGGCGCCGCCGACAGCGCGCTGCGCACGGTCGTGTCCTTCGCCACCGGACGGCACCTCTACAAGCGCACCGTGGCCGACATCCCGCAGGCCAGGGACACCCTCGGCGGCGCCTTCCTGGACCTGCTCACCGCCGACTGTTTGTGCCTGGCCGGCGCCCGCAGCGTGCACCTGCTGCCGGGCGAGGCGAGCGTCTACGCCTCGGCGGTGAAGTACCTGGTGCCGAAGCTGCTGCGGGAGGCCGTGCACGACCTGTCCGTGGTCCTCGGCGCCCGGTTCTACGTACGCGAGGGCGCGACCGGCATCTTCCAGAAGCACCTGCGCGACCTCCCGGTGCTCAGCCTCGGCCACGCCGGGGCCGCGGCCTGCCAGGCGACGATCGTCCCGCAACTGCCGCGGCTCGCCCGGCGCTCCTGGTTCCGCACCGCACCCGCCCCCGACGCCCTGTTCGAGCCGCACACCGACCTGCCGGAGATCCCCTTCCGGCAGCTCGCCCTGACCGCCGACCGGGACAGCCTGAGCGCCTCGCTCGTGGCCGCCGCCGACACCCTGCCGGACGGCTCCCCGCACGAGGCGGCGGTACGCGACCTGGCCCGGCAGCTCGTCGCCGAACTGCGGCTGATCCAGCAGCAGAGCCTCGCGCTCCCCCCGGTGGACCGCACCGCGCTGGCCTCCCCGGCGAGCTTCGCGCTGTCCGACCGCTACGCCGTGGTGCTTGCCGGGGCCGCCGTCCTCGGAGTGTGGCGCCGCGCCCGGGACGCGGGCGCGGGGCGGGATCCGGCGGCGGGCGCCGGGCGGGACCGGGCCGCGGAGGCCTTCCTCGCCGACCCCGCCTGGGCCGCCGCCGCGCTGGACCGGCTCGTCCGGCGGCTCGGCCGCCGCCCCGCCGCGCTGCCCGCGGACTGCGCGGCACGTGTGCAGGAGGAACTGCTGCGCCGGCACGCCGGACGCCGCAGCTTCGACCTCTACGCCACCGCACCGGCCGGCTGACCGATCCCGCCGCCCGGCCCGCGAACCCTCATCCGGATCTGGAGGAACCCGTGACCGACACCACCACCGAAAGCCCGGCGCAGCCCGGCCCCGCAGCC
Organism: Streptomyces sp. NPDC004031; assembly: GCF_053604375.1. NCBI lineage: Bacteria > Bacillati > Actinomycetota > Actinomycetes > Kitasatosporales > Streptomycetaceae > Streptomyces > Streptomyces sp. NPDC004031. The sequence goes on from NZ_JBSGHL010000051.1 coordinate 13,531, forward strand.
ACCCCGCAGCCGCACACGGCCGCGTCCCTGGCCGAGTGGCTGATCGGCCGCGTCGCGGCCTACACCCGGCTGCCCGCCGCCGAGATCGACCCGGCCGCACCGCTGACCGGCTACGGCCTCGACTCCGTCGCCGCGCTCAGCCTGTGCGGCGACATCGAGGACGAGTTCGACCTCATCGTCGAGCCCACCGTCGCCTGGGACCACCCCACCGTCGACGCGCTCGTCGGCTACCTGCTCGGCGAGTTCGGGCAGCAGCCGGACAGCGTGTGACCGGCGACCCGACGAGCCACCAGCCACCGCCGGCCTGAAGCCCCGCCTTCCGGCCGCCGGCACCCCGGCCGGAGGGATCCCGGCGCACCGGCAGACGCCGGCCCCCTTCACCAAAAGGAACGAGAATGCACCTCAGCCCCAGCCCCTCGTGGCCGCAGATCGCGCTGGCCGTCCTGCTGGCCTCGGACGTCCTGATGTCCGTGCGCCCGCTCCCGTTCATCCAGGCCTGTCTCGACGGCGTGAAGCTGCCGCGCGACTGGTGGTGGGTGCTGCTCGTGGTGAAGACCCTCGCGGTCGTGGGCCTGCTGGTCGGCATCAAGCACGACGGCATCGGCTTCAGCGCGAACGTCGGGGTGATCGTCTACTTCCTGTGCGCGTCGATCGCACACATCCGGGCGCGGTTCACCAAGCAGGAGTTCTGGGTCAACTGCCTGGGATTCCTCGCCTGCGCGGTCGCCGCCTTCGTCATCTCCTTCGCGGTCTGAGGAAGCGTCCCATGAAGAAACCGCCGAAAAACCTCGGCCTGCTGTTCGACTGGCACGCCGAGCAGTCACGTACCACGACCATGATCCTCGACCGGCCGTTCGACATCGCGCCCACGGCCGGCACCGAGTACGACGCGGCCGCACTGGCCACCCTGGTGCGGGAGGCGTCCGGCTGGCTGTACGCGGCCGGCGCGCGCAAGGGCGACCGCATCGCCGTCGTCAAGCGCAACCACTTCGACATGGTCCTGCTCGCGGCCGCCGCCGCGCGCATCGGGGCCACCGCCGCGACGATCTCGGGCGCCAACTACCCCGAGCACCTCGTCGAGATGCTCGGGCGGCTCGACCCCGCCGTCACCCTGATCACCTCCCAGGTGCTGGAGGCCGCCGAGCGCGCGGGCGTCGACCTGGTGTCCTTCGGCAAGACGGTGCTGATCGACGGCGGCGCCGGGGACGCCGGAGCGGGCCTGCCGACGCTGGACGGGCTGCGCGGCAGCCCCGTACCGGCGCTCGACCTGAAGGCCGACAGCGACCAGATGATGATCACCCACACCTCGGGCACGACGAACACGCCCAAGCTCGTCGCCCACACCGCGGACTCCTGCCGGGCCGGCACCAAGCTCGAACTGCTGCCGATGCCGATCGCCGTCAACGGGCCCAAGGACGTCTGCCTCAGCTCGATATCGTTCGCCCACTCGCGGGCGTACGCCTGGGCCATGGCGCAGCTGCGCTGGGCCCCCAAGGCCCTGCTCATCGCCAGCAGCCACGAGGCCGAGGACGTCGAGAAGCTGCTGGAGCGGGTGCGGCCGACCACGATCGAGGCCACCCCGAACGTCTTCCAGGCGTGGGTGCCGCTGGTGCGGCGGCGCCCGGAGCTGTTCGCGCGGGTCCGGTACTACATGAACACCTTCGACCTGATGCACCCGTCGATCGCCCGGCCCTTCGTCAACGCCTCCAAGCGCCGCTTCCTGCTGTGGGGCCACAGCTGGGGCCAGAGCGAGGTCGGGCCGATGGCGGGCTTCGGCTACACCCGCGGCCAGATCAACCGGCGGGCCGCCGCGGGCGGGGACATGAACATGATGGGCAACCCGTGGCCCGGACTGGTGAGCGTCAAGGCCGCCGACCCCGAGACCGGACGGCCCGTCAAGAGCGGCCAGGTGGGCGTGCTGTTCGCCAAGGCCAAGTCCATCTGCGTCGACTACGTCGGCGAGACCGACCGCTGGACCGAGAAGTGGAAGGGCGAGTGGTGGAACACCGGTGACGTCGGCTACAAGGACGCCCTCGGCCGCATCCACTTCGTCGACCGCGCCGTGGACGCCATCCCCGGCGGCAGCGCCACGGAACTGGAGAGCAAGCTCCTGGAGCGCATCGACAACGCCGTCGAGGTCATCGTCCTGACCCGCGGCGAGCAGGCCCCCGTCCCCGTCGTCAGCCTCGACGGGCCCGACCTCGACGCCGAGCGGTGGGCCGAGGTGACGCGCGGGCTGCCGGACATGGCGGCGCCGGTCTTCATCCCCTGGCACCGCCTCCCGCGGACGTCCACCTGGAAGGTGCGCCGCAAGGAGCTGCGGTCGATGGTCTTCGCCGACAGCCCCGACACCACCGTGCTGGAGGAGCGATTCACGTGACCTCGACGTCGGACCCGTACGCCGCCGCGCTGGAATCGGTGCTGCGGGGCGTGCCGTACAACAGCGCGACGGAATACCTGCACTGGTACCACAAGAGCGACCCCGACCCGCGGCACGGCGTGGCGTGCATCCACCAGACGCTCTACGTCGCGGAGCGGGCTGCGGCGCTCGGCACCCCGAAGGCCGCGATCCTCCAGGACATGCGGCACATCGCGGCGGTCTTCGAGGACGACGGCGCCGTGATCGTCCTCGACCCGTACCTCATGCACCTCACGCCCATCGTCTTCCCGGCCGACGAGGTCCGCGGCGGCCGCTCCGAGGTCGAGGTGGACGCGGCGCCGGTGCGGCGGGACGAGCAGGGCGGGGCGCACCCCGCGCGGCTCACCGCCGTCTACCGGTCGTCCGGGGAGGGCTACCGGATCCGGCTGAGCTACTCCAAGTACAGCGTGAAGAACGGCGCGCACTTCCTGAGCCGGCACTTCACCCTGCGCTCGGAGAACCGCTTCGACTTCGCCCGCTTCTCCGCCGACATGCTCGCGCTGCTCACCCACCCCGAGCAGAACAGCGTGTCGATCCGGGCCATCGTGACGGACACGGCGCAGGCGGCGGACGCTGCCGGTGCGGCGGAGGCGGAGGCGGAGGCGGCGGCGGGCTCGGCGGTGACGGCCGAGGCGATCATCCCGCTCAAGGGCTTCGCCGAGTGCGAGTTCTCCGCCCGGGACATCTGGCTGCGCTCCGGCCAGGGCGTCGCGACCCCCAACGGCGGCGGCACGGCGGCCGACGCGGTGTGGGCCGACCTCGAACGCACCACCGGGCTGGGGCGCCAGGACATCGAGGAGCACCTCGTGTCGGCCGCGCAGGTTTACCAGAAGATCGCCGACCACCGCACCGAACTCCCCGACTACCACCTGCAGGACGCATGACGAACTCACACGCCATCGACCTGCGGCGGGTCTTCGTCGCCGGTACCATCCAGGGCTCCAACGCCGACCTGCGGACCGACGACCAGGCCTACCGCGGGCAGATCGCCGCCCTGGTCGCCGCCCGCTTCCCCGCGGCGGAGTGCTTCGACCCGAGCACCGAGGTCACCCGGCGGCTCGCCGACCCGGAGACCCTGGCGCTCATCGGCAAGCTCATGGGCGACCCGCCCCCGGTCCTCGACCTGGGGTCGCTGCCCGCCGAACTGGCCGCGCTGCGCGCGACGTTCAACGAGATGACCCGGGAGGCGGCGGCGTGCGACCTGTGCGTCGCCTACCTCCCCGGCCGCACGCTGAGCATGGGCACGGCCATGGAGATGCAGGCCGCCTTCGCCGCGGGTGTCCCGATCGCCACGGTGACGTCCCTGGTCGACAACCTCGCGGTGATGTCGGTGTCCACCTGGGTCGTCCGCGACCTGGACGCCCTCGCCGGACTGCTCGACGGCCTGGCCTGACCGGGCCGCCGACGCCCCGTGCCGCGGACCTGCCTGCCCCAGGTCCGCGGCACGGGTCACCCCGGCGTACGCTCCGTGCCCGCGCCCTTGCCCGTGCCCTTGTCCGCGTTCGCGCCCGCCGCCGCGGCCAGCTCCTCCCGCAGCCCGGTGAGGCGGGCGATCTCCGCGTCCAGGGCCGCCAGCCGGGCCGCCACCACCTCGCTGAAACCGCCGTCCCCGCACGCCACCCCGGACCCGCCCCCCGTGAGCGCGTCCAGCCGGTCGGCCCGGCGCCGTACGTCCTCCAGCGTCAGCCCCAGGGCGAGCAGTTCACGCACGGCGCGGACCCGGGCGACCTCCGCCGGGCCGTACTCCCGCTGACCCGACGCGCTGCGCGGCGGGGACGGCAGCAGGCCGCGGGCCTCGTACAGGCGCAGCGCGCGCGGTGTCGTCCCGGCCGCTGCCGCCGCCTCGCCGATCCGCATGCCCGCTCCGCCCCGCCGCGACCTACAGCTCCACGACCGCCGCGCCGAAGGACCGTCCGGCGATCAGTGCGGGCAACGCCCCCGGGGCGCTCCCCATTCCCCGCACGGCCGTGTACGGGAAGCGGATCGCGCCCGCCCGCAGCCACTCCCCGAAGCGCGCCTCCCACTCCGCCTCGACGTCCGGGTGGTCCATGCCGTTGTACCCGGCGACGGTGATCCCGCGGGTCAGCAGCCGGTAGGTGTCCAGCTCGGCCGGGGAGCTGCCCCCCGCGCGGTCCGGCGACAACTGCCCGGCCAGCGCGCCCACCAGGGCGATCCGGGCGCCGCGGTTCGCCGCGAGGACGGCGGCCGTCAGCTGCCCACCGCCCACGGTGTCCACGACGACGTCGATCCCGTCCGGCGCCGCGGCGCCCAGCAGCTCGCCGAACGGCCCCGCCCCGCGCAGCACGACCGCGTCGTAGCCCAGCTCCCGCCGCAGCCGCTCCGCCTTGTCCGGCGAGCCGGTGCTCCCCACCACCCGCCCGGCCCCCAGCAGCCGGGCGATCTGCCCCGCGAGCGTCCCCACCGCCCCCGCGGCCCCGGTCACCAGCACCGTGTCGCCCTCGCGCACCGGGGCCAGCCGGGTCAGTGCCCCGTACGCCGCGGAGCCCTGCGCGAGATACGCCACCGGATCCGGCAGCTCCCCGTCCAGCACCCGGCACTCCGCGGCCGCCGGCGCCGCGTACTCCCGCCACCCCTGAAGGTGCATCACCAGCCGCCCCTTCTCCAGCGGCCCCCCGACCACCTCCCCGACGGCCGGCCCGAACAGCGCGTCGCCCGGGTGCAGCGGCGGCAGCGGCACGTCGCGCGTCTCGCCCCCGATGAGCGTGCGCAGTCCCGGAAAGACCAGGAAGTGCGTGTTGCGGACCAGCACCCGCCCCGCCCCGGCGCGCGGTACGGGCTCCTCCACCAGTGCGAAGTCCCCTTCGGCGGGCAGCCCTTCGGGGCGGCGGTCCAGCCGGACAAATCGATGCGTCGCGTTCATGCCCGGACGCTAAGTCCTGCCCCGCGGGTCAGGGTCAAGTCCGCCTCGGCGGGGCCGCGGCTCCGGCCGCCCCGCCGCCGGAGCCGTCAGGTCGACTCGCGGATGATGAGCTTGCACGGCACCGTCTGCGACCCCTGCGACGGGCGGCCGTCGATCGCGTCGAGCAGGCGCAGGGCCGCGATGCGGCCGATCTCCGTGAGGTTCATGTCGATCGTGGTCAGCGGCGGGCGGGCGGCCAGGGCCATCGTGTCCCAGTTGTCGTAGCCGATCACGGCGATGTCCTCGGGGACGGGGTGGCCGGACTCGCGGAGGGTGTCGGTGACACCGCGGGCGATCTGGTCGTTGCCGCAGAAGAACGCGTCCGTGTCGGGGGCGGTGCGCAGGACGGCATGGGCGGCGCGGCGGCCCCACGCCTCGCTCCAGTCGCCGAAGTGGACGCGGCCGCCGGACAGTTCGAGGCCGGCCTCGGCGAGCTGGGTCCCGGTCAGGTGGGCGCGGCGGCTGGCCGCGGCGTGGTGGGCGGGGCCGGTGACGTGGGCGATGCGGCGGCGGCCCGAGGCGATCAGGTGGTCGACGGCGAGCCGGGCGCCGCCCTCGTCGTCGGAGGTGACGGACATGTCGGCCGGGTCGGTGGAGGGGGCCAGCGCGTAGACGGTGGGGACGCCGTGCAGGCCCTGGAGGGGGTCACGGGGGTCGGTGCGGCGGCCGGTGACGATGATGCCGTCGACCCGGCGGGCCAGCAGCGTCTGGACGTAGTGCCGTTCGCGGATGGCGTCGCCCCGGGTGTCGCACAGCAGCACCGAGATCTTCCCGGCGCCGAGCGCGTCCTCGGCGCCGAGCAGCACGGGGGTGCTGAAGCGGCCGATGCCGTCGGTCGTGACCAGCCCGACCGTCCACGTCCGCCCCGCCAGCAGGACCCGCGCCGCCTCGTTGGGCTGGAAGTCCAGCCGCCGGGCCGCGTCCAGCACCCGCTCCCGGGTCTCCGGCCGCATCCGGCCGTTGCCGCTCAGCGCCTTGGAGGCGGTGCCGACGCTGACCCCGGCCAGCGCGGCGACGTCGGTGAGCGTCACGCGTCCGGCGGCGGCGGGACGACGGTCGGTCTCAGTCACAGGCAATCCTTTGCTCGTTTCCACGGCAGCGCTCATCCTGCCAGCCCCGGGCGCATGTCCCAAGTCCGGGGAACGGGTACGCCCGCGGGCGGCGCGCTGGCGCGGCACGGCTGCTGCGGGCACTGTGCGGGCATCTCACGCCTCGTCATGGGCCACCGGACCGCCGGGAGACAGGTTCTTTTTCCTGTTGTTCACAGGCTTGACGCGTCCAGCACGTCGCCCTAGGTTACGGGCCAAGAAAACCTTTGCGCACAGCGGGAAACGCCGTCGCGGGGAGCCGGTGACCGGCCGTACGCCCCGCCCGACGCGCCGCTTCCGCCGCCGCACCTACGACCCGGGGAGATCCATGTCCCGCACCCGCCGGATACCCGTCCCGCGCGGACCCGTACGTCCCGGCGCCGAGGCGCGCCCTGCCCTGTCGCCCGCCACCGGCGCCGCGATCCTGGGCGGCTTCTGGCACACCCGGCGCACGGTGAACGCCACGGTCAGCGTCCCGCAGGGGCCGGGGCTGCTGGAGTCGGCGGGCAACCTGCACGACCTGCGGCTGGTCGCCGGGGCCGCCGAGGGCGCCTTCGAGGGCGACTACCCCTTCATGGACTCCGACGTCTACAAGTGGCTGGAGGCCGCCGCCTGGCAGCTCGGCCAGCAGGATCCGCCGGGTGCCCCGGACGCGGCGGTGGCGGCGGACGCGGCGGTGGCGGCGGACGCCGCGGCCCTGCAGAAGGAGGTCGACCGTATCGTCGCCCTGGTCGCGGCGGCCCAGCAGCCCGATGGTTACCTGAACACCTGGGTCCAGGCGGGCAAGGGCGGTGCCCGCTACGCCGACCTGCGCTGGGGCCACGAGCTCTACTGCGCCGGCCACCTCATCCAGGCCGCCGTCGCCCACCACCGCGGCACCGGCGGCACCGAACTGCTCGACGTGGCCGTCCGCTTCGCCGACCAGATCGACGCCACCTTCGGCCCGAGCAAGCCGGTGGACGGCTTCGACGGCCACCCCGAGGTGGAGACCGCGCTCGTCGAGCTCTACCGCGAGACCGGCGAGCGCCGCTACCTCGACCTCGCGGGCTACTTCGTCGACCGCCACGGCCACGGAGTGCTCGGCGGCGAGGCGTACTGCCAGGACCGGGTGCCGCTGCGCGCCCAGGAGAACGTCGAGGGCCACGCCGTACGCCAGCTCTACCTGCTCGCCGCCGCCGCCGACCTCGCCGTGGAGACCGGGGACGCGGAACTGCGCGCGGCGTGCGAGCGGCTCTGGTCGGCGATGGTCGCGACCAAGACGCACATCACCGGCGGCCTGGGCGCCCACCACCACCATGAGGAATTCGGCGACCCGTACGAACTGCCCACCGAGCGCGCCTACTGCGAGACCTGCGCGGCCGTCGCCTCCGTGCACTACAGCTGGCGGATGGCGCTGCTCACCGGGGACGCCCGCTACGGCGACCTGATCGAGCGCACTCTGTTCAACGGCTTCCTCGCCGGGGTGTCGCTGGACGGCGACCGCTGGCTGTACGTCAACCCGTTGCAGGTGCGCGACGGCCACACCGACACCGGCGGCGACCAGTCCGCCCGCCGCACCCGCTGGTTCCGCTGCGCCTGCTGCCCGCCCAACGTCATGCGACTGCTGGCCAGCCTGGAGCACTACGTCGCCACCGGCAGCTCCACCGGCCTCCAGCTCCACCAGTACGCCACGGGCCGCTACACCGTGGACGCCGCAGGCGCCGCCCTGAGTGTGAGCGTTAACACTCGCTATCCCGACGACGGCACCATCGCGGTCACGGTGGAGGAGACCGGTGGTGACGCAAACACGGCCGCCGCCCGGCCCTGGACGCTCTCGCTGCGCATCCCCCAGTGGTGCCGCCGCTTCGCGGTGACCGTGGCCGGGCAGCCGCTGGCGGAACCCGCGGCCGAGGACGGCTGGCTGCGCCTGGAAAGAACGTGGACGCCGGGCGACGAGGTCGTGCTGGAACTCCGGCTGGACGTACGGCGGACGGCCGCCGACCCGCGAGCGGACGCGGTGCGTGGTTGCGTTGCCATCGAGCGCGGCCCGCTGGTCTACTGCCTCGAACAGGCCGACCAGGACGGCGGCGGCCTGGACGACCTGGTGCTCGACCTCTCCCGCCCGCTGACCGCGGTCGAACGCCCCGACCTGCTCGGTGGTGTCGTCACCGTCCAGGCGACCGGGCACCGCCCCGCGGCCCCCACCGCCACCGGACCCGCGTGGTGGCCCTACCGGGAGGCGGACACCGCCGCCGCTACGGACCCCGGCGAGATGGTTGCGCTCACCGCCGTCCCGTACCACGCGTGGGCCAACCGCCGCGACGGCAGCATGCGCGTCTGGATCCCCACGGCGCCCCCCACGGCCAGCTGACCGGCGCCCCCTCGTACCCCTCTTCCTCCCTCCCCCCCCTCTCACCCCGAGCGCATCCCCACCTCCCGGCGGTGGCCCGCAGCCGCCGCCGGCCCTCAGGAAAGTCAAGGACGACACGACCATGAGACACTCGCGCACCGCCCTCGTCGCCGCGGCCGCGGCATCGTTCGCGCTGATCGGCGTCAGCGCCTGCGGGGGCTCCGGCTCCGGCGGCTCCTCCTCCGCGGCCTCGGGCACCTACACCTTCTGGGACCCCTACCCGCAGTTCGGTCCCTCCGACGCCTGGGCCAAGCTCGTCGCCTCCTGCGGCAAGCAGGCCGGGGTGAGCGTGAAGCGGACCGCGCTCGACACCACGGACCTGAACAACAAGGCGCTGCTGGCGGGCCAGAAGGGCGATCTGCCGGACGTGATGATGGTCGACAACCCCATCGTCTCCACCCTCACCGAGGCCGGGATCCTCAACAAGACCACCGACGTCGGCCTGGACACCACCGCCCTGCAGAAGAACATCCTGGGCGCGGGCGTCATCGACGGTTCCGCGTACGGCGTCCCCATCGGGGCCAACACGCTCGCGCTGTACTACAACGCCGACATCCTGAAGAAGGCGGGCGTCGACCCCGCCTCGATCACGGACTGGGCCTCGCTCACCGCCGCCCTGGAGAAGGTCAAGGCCGCGGGCTCCAAGGGCATCAGTTTTGGGGCCATCGGCACGGAGGAGGGCAGCTTCCAGTTCCTGCCCTGGTACTGGGGATCGGGCGCGGACCTGAAGACCCTCGACAGCCCCGAGGCCGTGAAGGCGCTGACGCTGTGGAAGGACTGGGTCGACAAGGGCCTGGCCCCCAAGGACGTCCTCACCAACACCCAGACCACCGCGTGGCAGGAGTTCGCCACCGGCCAGTACGCCTTCGGTGAGAACGGCACCTGGCAGCTCGCCAACGCCAAGAAGGCCGGGTTCGGTTACGGGATCATCAGTATCCCCGGTGTCAATGGCGGTTCGGCGCCGGTGCCGACGGGCGGCGAGTTCGTCACCGTGCCCGTCCAGAAGGACGACAGCCGCTACGCGGTGGACAAGAAGATCGTCGAGTGCCTGACCAGCAACGCCAACTACCTCAGCACCGACACGACGCTGTCCTACGTCGCACCGGTCGCCGCGGTCCAGGACCAGCAGGTCGCCGCCGATCCCGGGCTCAAGCCGTGGGTGTCCGCGCTGGCGGCGGCCCGCGGGCGGACGAGCGACGGGCTCGGCACGAAGTACCCCGTCATCTCCGAGCAGCTGTGGGCGGCGGTGCAGAGCGCGCTGTCCGGCTCCAAGTCCCCGCAGGACGCCCTCTCCGCGGCCCAGCAGGCCGTCAAGAACCACCAGAGCTGAGACACGACGGCAGCGAGGAGTCACGCGCATGGTCACCACCCGCGCCGGGAGCCTGGAGCGCCGACCGGCCGTTGCCGGGACGGAGCCGGCCGGCGTCCGGCCCGACCGACAGCCCGCCCGGCCCCGCAGGCGCGGGGCGAACCCCTCCCAGTTGGTGGCCTGGGCGTTCGTCGCCCCGGTCGTCGCCTACCTGGGGGCCTTCTACGCCTATCCGCTCTACCGCAACGTCGACCTGTCGGTCCGGCACTACAACGTCCGCTCCTTCGTGCAGGGCGGCGCGCCCTACTCGGGGCTCGACAACTTCCGGCAGGTCGTCCAGGACCCGGCCTTCGTGGGCACACTGCGCAACACGATGGTCTTCACCCTGGTGTCCATCCTCTTCCAGTACGCCCTGGGGCTGGCGCTCGCGGTGTTCTTCAACCGGCGCTTCCGGCTCGCACCCACGCTGCGGGCGCTGTTCCTCGTCCCGTGGCTGCTGCCGCTGATCGTGTCGGCGTCCACCTGGTCGTGGATGTTCAACAGCGAGTCCGGGGTGGTCAACTACGCCCTGCACTTCGTGGGCGTCGACCCGGTGGCCTGGCTCGCCTCGCCGCACTGGGCGCTGACCTCCGTGATCATCGCAAACATCTGGATCGGCATCCCCTTCAACCTGGTCATCCTCTACAGCGGCCTGCAGAACATCCCGGCCGAGCTGTACGAGGCGGCGAGCCTGGACGGGGCGAGCGGCTGGCAGCAGTTCCGGCGGATCACCTTCCCGCTGCTGCGGCCGGTCTCGGCGATCACCCTGCTGCTGGGGCTGGTCTACACGCTCAAGGTCTTCGACCTGATCTGGATCATGACCAAGGGCGGTCCCGGCGACTCCTCGTCGACGCTGGCGACCTGGTCCTACCGCTTCGGATTCGGCTCGCTGCTCCCGGAGTTCGGGCCCGGCGCCGCGGTCGGCAACATCCTGATCCTGATCGCCCTGTTCTTCGGGCTGTTCTACATCCGCGTCCAGAGGAGACTGGCGTGACCTCCCGCGCCCGGCGTTCCCGCCGGTACACCGTCATCGGCGTCGTGCTGACCGCGATCATGCTCTTCCCGGTCTACTGGATGATCAACGTCTCGCTCACCCCGCAGCAGGACATGCGCAAGGACCCGCCCGACCTGCTGCCGCTGCACGCCACCTTCAGCGGCTACCGGGCCGTCGTCCGGGACCAACTGCCCAACCTGGGCACCAGCCTGCTGATCGGCCTCGGCACCGTCGCCCTGACCCTCGCGCTCGCCGCCCCGGCCGGCTACGCGCTGGCCAAGCTGCGCCCGCGCGGGGCCGGGGCGGTCGGCCTGCTCCTGCTGGTCGCCCAGATGATCCCGGGCATCGTCATGGCGATGGGCTTCTACGGGATCTTCCTCAACCTCGGCGTCATGGACACCTGGTGGGGCCTGGTGATCGCGGACTCCACCATCGCGGTGCCCTTCGGCGTCATGATCTTCGCGGCCTTCATGTCCGGCATCCCGGACGAGCTGATCGCGGCGGCGCGGATCGACGGGGCGAACGTCTGGCGCACCTTCACCTCCGTCGTGCTGCCCGTCAGCCGCAACGCGGTCGTCACCGTCTCGCTGTTCAGCTTCCTGTGGGCGTGGTCGGACTTCGTCTTCGCCAACACCCTCGACGGGGGCGGCAGCATGCGGCCCATCACGCTCGGCATCTACAAGTACATCGGCAACAACAACCAGGAGTGGAACGCCATCATGGCCACCGCCGTCGTCGCCTCCGTCCCCGCCGCGGTGCTGCTGGTGCTGGCGCAGCGCTACGTCGCCGCCGGGGTGACCGCGGGAGCCGTGAAGGACTGACGGGCCGGCGGCCCGCCGCGCGAGACGCCTGCGGGTGGCGGGCCGCCGGTTGCGGGAAGCCTTGACGGTCCCGTAAGGGGCGGGGACACTCGCCGCGGACCAGATGTTTACGCAAACCTACGTGGTTCCTCCCGCTTCGACCCCCCGAGAGGTGACGCGATGTCCGCCCCACCGGCTCTGCGCACACCGTCCGACCGTCCCCGCTCCCTGCGGCTGTTCACGTTCCCATCCCCGCCTCCGTCTCCGTCCCTGTTCCCGGCCGGCTCCGTGTCCCGTGCCCGGCGGGCCCTGCGCCGACTGGGGCTGCTGGTCGTCATGGCCCTGGTCGCGGCCACGGGCGGCGCCGTCGCCGGTGCGGGCCCCGCCGCCGCGGCCGCCGCGGCGACGTTCACCCCCGGCGCCGCCTGGCAGGACACCGCGGGCAACGCCCTTCAGCTGCACGGCCTGGGCATCGTCAAGGCAGGCTCGACCTGGTACGGATTCGGCGAGAACAAGGCGGGGGAGTCGTCCTCGAACGCGGCCTTCCAGTCCGTCGCCTGCTACAGCTCGGCCGACCTCGCCCACTGGACCCGGCAGAACGACGCCCTGACCCGGCAGAGCAGCGGCGACCTCGGCCCGAACCGCGTCGTCGAGCGCCCCAAGGTGCTGTACAACGCAACCACGGCCACCTACGTGATGTACCTGCACATCGACAGCAGCTCCTACGGGGAGGCCAAGGTCGGCGTCGCCACCAGCAGCAGCCCCTGCGGGCCTTACAGCTACCGCGGCAGCTTCCAGCCGCTGGGCCAGCAGAGCCGCGACATCGGCCTGTTCCAGGACACCGACGGCTCGGCCTACCTGCTGACCGAGGACCGCGCCAACGGGCTGCGGATCGACCGGCTGTCGGCCGACTACCTCTCCGTCACCTCGTCCGTCCACGTCTTCGGCGACTACGAGGCCCCCGCGATGGTCAAGGCGGACGGCCGCTACTACCTCTTCGGCTCCAGCCTCACCGGCTGGTCCACCAACGACAACGTCTACGCCACCGCGACCTCGCTGACCGGTACCTGGTCGGCCTTCCGCCCCGTCGCGCCGGTCGGGACGCACACCTACAACTCCCAGACCGCCAACGTGATCCCGGTCGCGGGCACCGGCGGCACGGCGTACGTCTTCGCCGCCGACCGCTGGACCACCGCCGACCTCGGCTCCTCGCCCGAGGTGTGGCTGCCGCTGACCCTGGGCGGCGGCACGGCGGCGGTCTCCTGGCAGAACTCCTGGACCCTCGACACCGCCGCCGGCACCTGGACCGGCACGAGCAACCCCGCAGACGCCACCTACCGGATCACCGCCGCCAACAGCGGCAAGCAGCTCGATGTCAAGGACGCCGCGACCGCGGACGGCTCCGCCGTCGAGCAGTGGAGCGCCAACTCCGGCACCAACCAGCAGTGGACCCTGCACCGCGTCGGCGGCAGCACCTACACCGTGACCGGCGTGGGCAGCGGCAAGCCGCTCGACGTCCCCGGCGCCTCCACCGCGGCCGGCACCCGGCTGGACATCCGCGGCGCCGACGGGGCGGCCGACCAGCGCTGGATCCTCCAGGCCACCGGCGGCTACACCTCCGGGTCCAACTCCTCCTACGTCCTGGTCAACCTCGGCAGCGGCCTGGTCGCCGACGTGGTCAGCGGCTCCACGGCCGACGGAGCCCTCGTCGAGCAGTGGGGCGCCAACGGCGGCAGCAACCAGACCTGGTCGCTCGGCTGATCCGACCGGGAGCCCGGGTCCCCGGCGCAGGCCGGGGACCCGGGCCGCCACCCCACCCGATCACCCACCCACCGACCACCCACCGACCACCCCCACCACCCATCCCCTCACCCCACCGGGAGACGCCATGTCCTTCCCCGCCCCTGCCCTGCCGACCCCCGGCGCGCCCCCGCGCACACCCCGGACCGGGCACTTCGCCCGGCGCGCGGTGCCGCGCGCCGCGCTCGCGGGGGTGCTCGCCGCCCTGTCGCTCGGCGTCGCGTCCCCCGCGCACGCCGCGGGCAACACCTTGACGGTCAACGTCGGCACCACCGTCCGGCCGGTCACGCACGTCGCGGCCGGCGGCCTCTACGGCGTGGACACCGCCGGCACCCCGCCGCTCGACCGGCTCTACCCGCTGCACGTCAACACCTTCACCCAGCCCCCGCCAGGCACCCAGCAGCTCGGCAACGGCGCGACCCACCCCTGCTGCGACGCGCTGCAGGTCGGCGGCAAGGTCACCGACTCCGGCGGTCAGCAGTACATCCGGCTGCCCGACATCTTCAAGACCTTCCCCTACAACTGGGTGAGCTGGGCGGACTGGGAGTCCAAGGTCAAAACGATGGTGCAGTCACGTGTGAGCGCTAACACGACGACCGGCATCGCGGGCTACGAGATCTGGAACGAACCCGACGCCAACTGGACCACCAGCACCGGCGGCAACGCCGGCAGCTACCTGGACGCCTGGACGCGCACCTACCACGACATCCGCGCGATCGACACCGTCACCCCCATCGTGGGTCCGGGCGAATCCGCCTACAACCACGACTGGATGTACAGCTTCATGCTCAACGCCAAGAACACCGGCACCCTGCCCGCGGTCGCGGTCTGGCACGAGCTGGGGGACTTCAGCTACCAGAACGTCCAGGCGCACGTGGACGACTTCCGGGCCGTCGAGACCTCGCTCGGCCTGCCGCACATCCCCGTCTCCATCAACGAGTACGCCTCGCCGGGCCAGGTCGACCAGCCCAGCATCGGCGTCCACTACATGGCCGCCTTCGAACGCGCGGGCATCCACGACGCGGAGCGCGCCTACTGGTACGAGGCGGGCACCCTCGACGGCCTGCTCTACAACAACGCGCCGACCGCGTCCTACTGGGCCTACAAGTGGTACGGCGACCAGTCGGGGAACGTCGTCCAGACCGTGCCGCAGTCCTGGCTGGACGGTGTGGCCTCCTACGACGCGAGCCGCAAGCAGGTCAACGTCGTCTTCGGCGGCGACAGCGGCGCCAACACCGTACGCCTCACCGGGATGGGCGCGTTCGGCTCGCAGGTCAAGGCGGTGCTGTCCCGCACGGAGAACACCGGGCGGCACACCAACGAGGCCGCCCCGGTCACCGTGTCGACCACCACCTACACCGTGGCCTCGGATGGCAGCGTCACCATCCCCGTCGCCGGGATGGACGCCGTCGACGCCTACCAGCTGCTCGTCACACCGTCCTCCGGCGCGCCGAGCTGGCAGCAGACCTACGAGGCCGAGAACGCCACCGTCGCGGGCGCCAACCGCTTCAGCTCCTCGGCCGCCTCCAACGGTGGTTACGTCGGACAGATCGACAACGCCACCGACATGCGCAACGACAGCTTCGTCGACTTCCTCGTCAACGTACCGTCGGCCCGGACGTACACGATGAGCATCAAGTACGCCAACGCCACCGGCGCTGACGCCACCCAGGGACTGGCCTACAACGGCGGCGCCTGGTCCACCGTCACCTACCCGCCCACCGGTTCCGGCTGGGGTCACCCGACGGGCACGGCCACGGTCGGCGTCAGCCTCAAGGCGGGCTACAACATGATCCGGCTCGCCAAGGGTTCCCCCAACTTCGCCGGGGGCACCGGCTACGCCGAGCTGGACAGCATCACGCTCTCCTGAGCACGAGGCAGGTGCCGTCGCCGTCCGCCCCGCAGCCGCCGAGGAGGCGGCCCGGGACGGACGGCGACGCGCGGCGCCGGTCACTCCTGCGTCGGTCCGAGGTCCGGGGTGTCGCGCAGGTCCACCGCCGTGCGGGCGGTCGCGTGCAGCTCCAGGACGACGATCTCGTTGCGCCCCCTGCGCAGCACCGGCCCCGGCACGTACAGCAGGCGCTGCGGACCGCGCGACCAGTAGCGGCCCAGCGCGAAACCGTTCACCCAGGCGCAGCCCTTGGTCCAGCCGGTGAGGTCGAGGTACGTGTCGGCGGGTTCGGCCACGTCGAACTCGCCGCGGTGGAAGACCGGCCCGGCGACCGGCAGCGGCCCGGCGGCGGCGAAGTCCAGGCCCGACAGGTCGTCCAGCGGCAGCGCGGTGGACGTCCACCCGGTCAGCGGCTCGCCGTTCGCGGTCACGGGCCCGGTCAGGCCCTTGCGGTCGTGCAGCCCCGGCCCGTAGTTGACCCGGCCCTGGTTCTCCACCAGCAGGGCCAGCTCCGCGCCCGCGGCCGGGACGGTGAGGGTCAGCGCCTGCTCGTGGCTCTCGCGCTCCAGGACTCCCGCGGGCTGCGTGTTCACGAAAACCTGGGCCCGGTCGCGCACGCCCGGAGCGTGCAGCAGGACCGGACCGGCCGCCGTCAGCCGGGTCCGGTAGAGCACGAACCCGAGACCGTTTCCGGCGCCGTGCCGGGCGGCCAGCTCCTCCATGGTCAGCGGGCGTTCACCGGGGACCGGGCGGCCGAGGGCGGATGTTCGCGCAAGCAGCGGGGCGCGGGAGGTGAGCGCGATGCCGAGCTGGTTCAGCTTCTTCGACGGCGGGGGGAGCGGTCCGCCGGGGACGGGGGCGTGGCGGGCGATCACCTCGCGGAAGGCGGCGAACTTCGGCGTCGGGTCGCCCGCCTCGTCCAGCGGCGCGTCGTAGTCGTAGGACGTGACGGTCGGCCGGTAGGTGCCCTTGTCGTTGGCGCCGTTGGTGAAGCCGAAGTTGGTGCCGCCGTGGAACATGTAGAGGCTGACGCTCGCCCCCGCCGTGAGCAGCCGGTCGAGGTCGGCGGCGGCCGCCGCGGCCGGGCGTTCGGCATGGACGCCGCCCCAGCGGTCGAACCAGCCGTTCCAGAACTCCGTGCACATCAGCGGGCCTTCGGGCCGGTGCGCGCGCAGCGCGGCAAGGTTCTCCGCGACCCGGCTGCCGAAGTTCGCGGTCGCCAGCACACCGGGCACCGAGCCGCGCGCGAGGTCGGCGGGCTGGTCGCACGTGAACAGCGGGACGTCCACCGCGTGCCGCCGCAACAGCTCCACCAGAGCGCGCAGATACGGCTGGTCGTCGCCGTAGGCGCCGAACTCGTTCTCCACCTGCACCGCGACGACCGGCCCGCCCCGGGTGGCCAGGTGCGGCGCAGCACGCGGCAGCAGCTCGGCGAAGAAGCGCTCGACGGCGTCGAGGTAGCGCGGATCGGTGCTGCGCAGCCGGATGTCCGGTTCGGCCAGCAGCCAGCCCGGCAGCCCGCCGCCCTCCCACTCGCCGCAGATGTACGGTCCCGGGCGCAGCAGCACGTACAGGCCCTCCTCGCGGGCCAGCCGCAGGAACCGTTCCAGATCGAGCCCGTGCTCCCAGGTGAAGACGCCGGGGCGGGGCTCGTGCAGATTCCACGGCACGTACGTGTCCACGGTGTTGAGCCCGAGCAGGCGGGCCTTGCGCAGCCGGTCGCGCCACTGGGCGGGGTGCACGCGGAAGTAGTGCAGTGCGCCGGAGAGGATGCGGAACGGCTCGCCGTCCAGCCGGAATTCGTTCCTGTCGATCTGCAGTACGGGCATGGGTCGCGGTCCTCCGCGGGGGAGTGGGTGGTTGACGATGATGGTTGCGCAAACATCACACGCGCGCACGGACCCGCCCCGAACGTGCGGGCACGGATCCGGCAGGGTCAGTCGCTGTACGCGGGCGGCGGCGCGGAACTGGCCCGGACGACCAGCCGGGTGGGCACCAGGTCCGTACCGCGCTCCGCCGCGCCGTTGCGGATCTGCCGCAGCACGGTCGCCACACAGCGGCGACCGACCTCGGCGAAGTCCTGGCGGACGGTCGTCAGCGGCGGCGTGTAGGAGGCGGCCTCCGGGATGTCGTCGAAGCCGACGACGCTTATGTCCTCCGGCACCCGGCGGCCCGCCTCGTGCAGGGCGCGCAGCACGCCCAGCGCCATCTGGTCGTTGGCGACGAAGACGGCGGTGCAGCCGGAATGCCTCAGCAGCTGTCGCCCGGCGCGGTATCCGGACTCCGCCGACCAGTCGCCGCGCAGCAGCACGGGCCCGAGCCGGCCCCACCCGGCCAGCGCGTCCGCCCAGCCCGCGATGCGGCGCTCCGCGGCGAACGACTCCTCGGGGCCCGCCACGTGCCACACCGTGCGGTGCCCGAGGCCGAGCAGGTGCCGTACGGCCGCCGCCGCGCCGCCCGCCTGGTCGGTGTCGACCACGCTGTAGCGTTCGCCGGCGTTGGAGTCGACCACGACCACCTGGGCGCTGGGCGGAAGCGACACCGTGGCGGTGTCCAGGAGGTGTACCTCCATGACGATCACGATGCCGTCGACCGCCAGCTCGCCGAGCCGGGTGAAGGCTCCGCGCACCTCGTCCTGCGTCGGCACGGTCACCGGCAGCAGCGTGGTGGCGTAACCCTCCTCCGCCGCCGAGGTCGCGATCGCCTCCAGCGTGCGCATGTTGCCGGTCGTCGACATGTTGAAGAGGATGACGCCGAGGGTGCGGAAGTCGCCGCGCTTGAGGGCGCGGGCCGCGCTGTTCGGCCGGTAGCCCAGCTCCTTCATCGCCGCCAGCACCTGCTGCCGGGTCGCCTCCACCACCCCCGGGAAGCCGTTCGAGACCCGGGAGACGGTCTGCGCCGACACCCCGGCGAGCTTGGCGACGTCCGCCATCGACGCGCCGCGCCGCCGGCGGCCGGCCTCGGCGGCAGGCGGGGCGCTCGGGGCGGTCGGGATGGAGGCCGGCGGCACCGGACCGGTCGTCGTGCTGTCGCTCACCGTCGTACCCCTTGCTGGCGCCCCGCCGTGTCCGGCGGCGCGGTGGTCGTCCTCCGCGCGGGCCGCGCCCGGCCCGCGCGGGCGGGCGGGGAACGGCCCTTGAGTGATTGCGCAATCATAGGCGCGGGCAGGTCAGCCCATGCTGAAGCCCTGCTGCGTGCCGTAGGAGATCGATTTTTCCTGCCACGCCTTGAGGCCGTCCTTCAGCGTCGTCGAGGACACGTACGCCTTGCCGACGGTGTCGTTGAAGACGGAGTTCGCGTAAACCTGGTAGGGCAGGTACGACCAGCCGGGCAGGACGTTCTTCGCGGACTCGGCGAAGATCTTGTTGGCCTGCTGGCCGCCGAAGTAGGGGAACTGCTCGTCCTGGAAGGCCGGTGAGTCCAGGTCCGCCGTGGTCGCCGGGAAGGCGCCGCCCTTGACACGGGTCTGCACCCCGGCGCCCTGGTTCGCGTACTGCAGGAAGGCGTAGGCCAGCGCCTTGTGGTCGCCGCCCTGCATGACTGCGAGCGAGCTGCCGCCGTTCTCGGCGCTCGCGTGCCCGCCGGCCTGCCACTGCGGCAGCGGCGCCACCCGCCAGTCGCCCGCCGCGTCCTTGACGCCCGAGCTGAAGTTGGCCGGCATCCAGGCGCCGGTGGCGAGCGTGGCGATGGTCCCGTCGCCCAGGCCCTTGTACCACTGGTCGCTCCACGGCGTCACCGGCGAGACCAGGTGTTCGGAGACCAGTTGCTGCCATTGCCCGGTGAAGGTCGCTGTGCCGGAGTCGCCGCCGAAGTCGACCGACACCTTGGTGCCGTCGACCTTGTACGGCTTGCCGCCCGCCTGCCAGATGAGGCTGGTGGTCATACCGGCGTCGCCGGTGTCGCTGGTGATGTACGCCTTGGGGTCGGCCTGGTGCAGCTTGCGGGCGTCGTCGACGTACTGGGCCCAGGTCGTGGGCACGGGGAGCTTGTAGGTGTCGAAGACCTTCTTGTTGTAGAAGAGCGCCATGGGGCCGGAGTCCATTGGCAGCCCGAAGACCCCGCCGTCGATGTTCACCGAATTCCACGGGCCGGGGGAGTAGCTCTTCTCCAGCTCCTTGGCGCCGAAGGCGTTCAGGTCCGCGACCGACTTGCCGAGCGCGAACTGGCCGAGCGCGTAGTACTCGATCTGTGCGACGTCCGGGACGCCCTTGCCCGCCTGGACGGCGTTCTGCAGCGCGGTGTACTGGTCGTTGCCGGTGCCCGCGTTGACCAGCTTGATGTGCACCTTGGGGTACTTCGCCTGGAAGTCGGCGACCACCTGCTTGAGCGTCGGCTCCCACGCCCACACGGTGAGGGACCCGCCCTTGGCCAGCGCCGACGTGACCGCGTCCGCACCGGACGCCCCGCCGCTGCCGGACGACGAGTCGGAGCCGCCGGACGACCCGCAGGCGGTGAGTCCCGTCGCCGAGGCGGCGAGGACGGCCACGGCGGTGACCCAGCGGCGAAGCGCTCTGTTTCTCATCTCGTTTCACTCCGTTGTGCGTAGGTCCCGTTCGGACGGGACGGCAAGGGGCGGGAGGGCGGGGGAGGGACATCCGGGGAAGGGGCCGCGTCGGGGGCGGGGCTCACTCCTTGACGCTCCCGGCGGCCAGACCGGACTGCCAGTAGCGCTGGAGCAGCAGGAAGGCCGCCACGAGCGGCACGACGGTCAGCAGCGACCCGGTGACGACCAGGTTGAACACCGGCTGGCCGCCCGCCGTCAGGGCCTGCTGGTTCCACGAGTTCAGACCGACGGTCAGCGGGTACCAGTCCGGGTTCTTGATCATGATCAGCGGCAGGAAGTAGTTGTTCCAGGTCGCGACCATGGTGAAGAGCAGTACGGTGACGATGCCGGGGGCCAGCAGCGGCAGGCTGATGCGGAAGAAGGTGCGCAGCTCCCCGGAGCCGTCCACCCGGGCCGCCTCCAGCAGCTCGTCCGGGATCGCCTCGGCGGCGAACACCCACATCAGGTAGAGCCCGAAGGGCGAGACCAGCGACGGGACGACGACGGCCCACGGGGTGTCGGTCAGGCCCATCTTGCTGAACATCAGGAACGTCGGCACCGCGAGCGCGGCGCCGGGCACCGCGACGGCGCCGATGACCACGGCGAACACCGCCCGCCTGCCCGCGAAGTCGAACTTCGCGAGGCCGTAGCCGCCCAGCACCGCCAGGAAGGTCGCGCCGCCCGCCCCGAGCACCACGTACAGCAGCGTGTTGAGCAGCCAGCGCAGGAAGATGTGGTCGTCGTAGGTGACGGTCTGCCGGATGTTGTCCCACAGGGCGAAGTGGCCGCCGAACCACAGCCCGAAGGTGCTGAGCAGCTTGGGCTGGGTCTTGCACGCGTTGACGACGAGCCAGGCCAGCGGGACGAGCGAGTACAGCACGACGATCGATGTCAGCGCGGTCAGCAGCACGCTGCGGCGGGGCCGTCCCGGGGTGTGGCGGCGGGACGCGCGCCGGGCGCCCCGTTCAGCGGCGGTGCCGGTACCGGTTCGGATGCGGGTGTCGGTGTCGGCGGTCATCGGGTCGACTCCTTGCGCATGCCGCGCAGTTGGACGGCGTAGGCGACGATCATCGTGACGACTCCCATGACGATGGCGACCGTCGCCGCGTAGTTCTGCTGCCGGCCGGAGAAGGCCAGCGAGAAGGTGTAGAGGTTCGGGGTGAAGTAGGTGGTGATGGCGTTCGGCGCCAGGCCCTTGAGGATGCTGGGCTCGTTGAACAGCTGGAAGCTGCCGATCACCGAGAAGACGGTGGCGATGACGAGGGCGCCGCGGATCGCCGGGAGCTTGATCGCGGTGATGATCCGCCACTGCCCGGCGCCGTCGATCTCCGCCGCCTCGTAGAGCGAGCCGGGGACGACACGCAGCGCGGCGTAGAAGATGAGCATGTTGTAGCCGACGAACTCCCAGGTCACGATGTTGCCGATACCGGCCAGCACCCATCCGGGCGCGAGCGGGTCGGGCAGCGAGGTGTGCAGGTGCTCGTTGATGCTCGCGACGAGACCGAACTGCTTCCCGTACATGAAGCCCCACATGAGGGTGGCGACGACGGCGGGCACCGCGTAGGGCAGGAAGACCGAGATCCGGAAGAAGGCCCGCCCGTACAGCCGGCCGCTGTCCAGCGCCAGGGCCACCAGCAGGGCGATGCCGAGCATGACCGGCACCTGGATCAGCAGGAAGAGCCCGACGCGGGACACGCCCGACCAGAACTCGTGGTCGGTGAAGGTCTGCCGGTAGTTGTCGAGGCCGACGAAGTGGTTGCCGCCGATCAACTGGTCCCGGTAGAGGCTCAGATAGACCGAGTAGCCGATCGGCGCGAGGAACACCAGGGCGAAGACCGCCAGGAACGGGGCGACGAAGCCCCAGCCCGCCAGGCCGCGCCGCCCGGCGGTCCGCCCGCCGCCGCGTCCCGCGCGGCCGTGTTCCGCGCCGCCGCGTCCCCGGCCGGAGGCGGGACGGCCCGCCGCCGGGGGCGGCGAGATGACAGCCATGACTCACATCCATTCGTTCGGCACCCCTGCCTCTCGCCCCTCGCTCCTCGCAGGTGCCAGGTGCCAGGTGCCAGGTGCCAGGTGCCAGGTGCCAGGTGCCGGAGGCGAGGGCGGGGGAGGGCAGGGCGGCGATGGTTGCGCAACCATCACCCGGCGACGGGCTCTGTTTGCGTAAACATCTCCTCGGTGACGGCGATGTTCGCACCGCCCCTCAGGGACCGTCAAGGTGCGTGCGCGGTCGGCGATCGGAGCGTTCCCTTCGGCGCCTGCCCGGCCGCGGTGTTCCTGCGGTGCGCGCATGGTTGCGCGAACACCCGCCCACGGCCCCGCCTCTGACGCACTGCCACCGCTTGACCGGATACGTCCCCTGGGGCGTGGTGGCGTTACCAGCGCCGCGGGCGTGCTCTCTTGACGAGTTCTTGGAGCACCGCCCGTTCAGCGGTCGGCGGTGGCGGCCAGTCGGTGCAGCGCGGCGCGCGCGGGCGGTCCCCAGCTGGACTTGCCGCCGGGACGCCCGTGGTCCCCGGCGTCGCCGATGTGCAGGCACATCAGGGCGCGCAGCACCGCGTGGCCGCGGGCGCGGCGCACCGTCGCCGGGTCGGGGGAGGGGCGGTAGGCGCCGAGGAAGCGGTCGGCGGCGCCGTCCGGGAGCAGGATCCAGGCGGCGGCGAGGTCGAGGGCCGGGTCGCCCGCCAGGAGGTCGCCGAAGTCGATGACGCCGCAGAAGGTGCCGTCGGCGGTCAGGACGTTGGCCGGGTGCAGGTCGCCGTGCAGCCACATCGGCGGGCCCGCCCACTCGGGTGCCGCCGCGGCGTCCTCCCAGACCGCCCGGAGTGCGTCCGGGGCGTCCACCAGGCCGAGTTCGGCCGCCGAGGAGAGCGCGTCGGCGAGGTGCTCGGCGGTGGCGGACAGCGGTCCGCCGCGGCCGCGCCCGGTGGGGGCGCCCGCGGGGGCCGGGCGGTGCAGCGCGGTGAGGAAGGCGGCCAGTGCGTCGGCGGACTCCGCGGGCCGCGTCGCGGGGGCACGGTCGGCCGGCTCGCCGGGCACCCAGGTGGTGACGATCCAGGTCCGCGGGAAGCGCGCGGAGGGCTCGCCCAAGTACTGCGGGACGGGCACCGGCAGCGGAAGCCCCGGGGCCAGGCCGGGCAGCCACGCGTGCTCGTTGCGCAGCAGCTCGTCGGCGGACCGCGTCGCCCAGGGCAGCCGTACGGCCAGGTCGTCGCCCAGCCGCCAGATCTGGTTGTCCCAGCCGCGCGCGCCCAGCGCGAGGGGGCGGTCGGCGAGTGCGGGGCACTGCTCGCGCAGCAGCTCCCGGATCAGGTCCTCGGTGATGTCCGTCTCGGTGGCCGTCATGCCGGGCAAGGCTAGTGCGGTGACCGGAGAGGTTCACCGGTCCGCGGCGCCCCGCTGCCCCGTCACCCGCTGCCCCGTCACCCGCTGCCCCGTCACCCGCCGCGCCTCACGAGCCGCCCGGCGGGGTGCTCGTAGGGCGCGGCGGGCGGCAGACGTGCTCAGGCCGCGGGGTTGCGGCGTCCTCCGCGGCGGCGGGAGCTGCGGCCCGGGGTGCCCGCGCCGCCCGTGCCCTGGGTGGCCGCGCGGCCCGCGGAAGCGGCGGTGGCGGCCGGTTTGCGGGCGGATACCGAGGCGCCGGAGGCGGCGCCGGACGCCGTGGACCGGCGGCGTCCGGGCTGGGCGCCGGCCTTCGTTCCGGGCTGCCCCCCGGACCGGGCGCCGGGCTGGCCGCCGGACCTGCCGCCCGCCTGGCCGCCCGACCGTGTCGCGGGCTTGCGCGGCGCGCGGGTCCTGGTGGGGGCGGGGGGCTGCGGGACCTCGATCGTCACCGGCGTGCCGGACGGTACGCGGGCGCCGGTGATCTCGGCCAGTTCGGCGTCGCTCGACGTGAGGCGGGCGATCCGGGGGCGGATGCCGGCGTGCGAGAACAGCCGGGTGACGTCGCGTTTCTGCTCGGGCAGCACCAGCGTGACCACGCTGCCGGAACCGCCCGCGCGGGCGGTGCGGCCGCCGCGGTGCAGGTAGTCCTTGTGGTCGGTGGGCGGATCGACGTTCACCACGAGGTCGAGGTCGTCGATGTGTATGCCGCGGGCCGCGACGTTCGTCGCGACGAGCGCGGTGACCTGCCCGTTGCGGAACTGCTCCAGCGTCCGGTTGCGCTGCGGCTGGGAGCGGCCGCCGTGCAGCGCGGCCGCCCGGACGCCGACGGCGAGCAGCCGCTTGGTGAGCCGGTCGGCCGAGCGCTTGGTGTCGAGGAAGAGCAGGACCCGGCCGTCGCGGGCCGCGATGTGCGCGGTGACGGTCTTCTTGTCGGTCTCGTCCTGGAGGTGGAGCACGTGGTGCTCCATCGTGGTCACCGCACCGGCGGACGGGTCCACCGAGTGCACCACGGGGTCGGTCAGGAACCGCTGTACCAGGCGGTCGATGTTGTGGTCCAGGGTGGCCGAGAAGAGCATCCGCTGGCCGTCGGGGCGCACCTGCCGGATCAGCTTGGTGATCTGCGGCAGGAAGCCCATGTCCGTCATCTGGTCGGCCTCGTCCAGCACCGTGATGCGCACGTCGCCGAGCACGCAGTCCCCGCGGTCGACGAGGTCGTTGAGCCGGCCGGGGCTCGCCACGACGACCTCGACACCGCGCCGCAGCGTCGCGGCCTGCTTGGTGATCGACAGCCCGCCGACCACGGTCGCCAGCCGCAGGTTCACCGCCGTCGCGTACGGCGTCAGCGCGTCCGTCACCTGCTGCGCGAGTTCGCGGGTGGGGACGAGCACGAGGGCCAGCGGTGCCTTGGGCTGCGCGCGCAGCCCGGCGGTCCGGGCCAGCAGGGCGAGCCCGAAGGCCAGCGTCTTGCCGGAGCCGGTGCGGCCGCGGCCCAGCAGGTCGCGGCCCGCGAGCGAGTTGGGCAGCGTCGCGGCCTGGATGGGGAAGGGTGTGCTCAGGCCCTGCGCGGTGAGGGTCGTGAGCAGGGCCGCGGGCATGTCCAGGTCGGCGAACTCCTCGACTGCGGGAAGTGCGGGGGTCGTGCTCTCCGGCACCCGGAATTCCCTGGGCGACGAGGGCGCCGACGACGCGGGCGCGGCGGCGCGGCCGTTCGGCTTCTGGGACCTGCGGGACATGCGGCTGTCTGCCTTCCTGGATACAACACAAACCGGGATCCGCACCGTGACGGTGCGGATCCCGGCGAGCTACTCCGCGTTCCTGCGATCAGGCGGGAACGATGTTCTCCGCCTGCGGGCCCTTCTGGCCCTGCGTGACGTCGAAGCTGACCCGCTGGCCCTCGTGGAGCTCACGGAAGCCCTGGCTCGCGATGTTCGAGTAGTGGGCGAAGACGTCCGGGCCGCCGCCGTCCTGCTCGATGAATCCGAAACCCTTTTCGGAGTTGAACCACTTCACGGTTCCCTGTGCCATGACTTTCTCCTTCAGTAGGCAGAGGCCCCATCCGGAGATGCCGGAAAAAACTAATGCGCCTGCAGGAAACATTTCCGTCAGGCGCACATAGGTTCATGGGTACCACAACTGCAACGCATTCATCGTAGCACGACCGGGCGCCCCGCGTCGGACGGCCCCGCGGCCGCCGCGCCGGGCTCATCCGGAGCCGTCGGCCAGCTTCGCGGCGACCCGGTCGTGGAAGCTCCGGCGCCCCAGCGCCCGCTCGACGTCGGCGACGGCGCGGGACAGCGGGTAGGGGATCTCGGCCTCCAGTTCGGCGAGGGCCGCCTCGGTGGCCCGCCACTCGGCCGCCAGCTGCCCGACCACCCGGCGGGCCTTGTCGGTGAGCGCGACCTTCCTGGTCCGCGCGTCGTCGCCGACGACCGTCGTGACCCACCCGGCCTTCCGCATCGCGGCGACCTTCTGGCTGAGCGCGGAGTGCGTGCGCCGGACGGACTCGGCCAGCTCCGCGATGGTCATGGGACCGCGCGCGTGCAGCCGGAGCAGCTCCATCACGTAGGCGGGCTTGAGCCCCTCGATCCGCTGGTCGGCGTAGATCCGTGCGATGTCGGCGTCGATCGTGGCCTGGAGCACGCTCAGCGGCCGCCAGAGGCTCTGCTCCGTGGGGTCGCCCGGGTCGCTGTCGGCCATGCGCGCATCCTAGCCGCCGGGCGCGCCCGGCCCTTTTCCGGCGGTTCCGCCGCCGACCGGTCGTGCGGATCGCGGCGGTCTTGCCGCCGTCCGGGCGCCCGGATAACGTGCCGGTCGTGGCAGATCCGACGGATTGCGGCGGCACGTCCCCGTCCGGGACACCTGCGGCGGATTCCACGGGCGCGGCCGGGACGGCGGATACGGAATTACGCCGGGCGGTACGCGGGAAACTGCTGGTCGATATCGGGCCGCTGCGGGATTCGCCGGACTTCCGGCGGCTGTGGTGCGGCCAGACCGTATCGACGACGGGGAATATGGTCACCGGCGTCGTGGTGCCCCTCCAGGTGTACGCGCTGACGCGCTCACCGGCGGCGGTCGGGCTGGTGAGCCTGGTGGAGGCGGTGCCGACGATCGCGCTGGGCCTGTTCGGCGGGGCCCTGGCGGACTCCTTCGACCGCCGCAGGCTGCTCGCCCTGACCTCGGGGCTGTCGGCGCTGGTCTCGGCCGTGTTCGCGCTCCAGGCGGCGCTGGGCGTGCGGCAGCTGTGGCTGCTTCTGCTGCTCGCGGGTGTCCAGGCGTGCCTGTTCGCGCTCAGCACGCCCGTGTCGCGCACGTTCATGCCGCTGCTGCTGCCGCCGGAGCGGTACACCGAGGGTGCGGCCCTGCAGCAGATGTCCTTCCAGGCGAGCGTGGTCGCCGGTCCGCTGCTCGCAGGGGTGCTGATCGCCTCGGCGGGCGCGGCGACGGCCTATGCGCTGGACGCGGTGAGCTTCGTCTTCGTGGTCCGTTCGGCGCTGCGGCTGCCGCCGATGCCCGCCCGGCGGAAGGCGGACGCGCCGGGGCTGGCGTCGGTGACCGAGGGTCTGCGGTTCGTGCGCGACCACGCCGCCCTGCGGTCGGTCCTGCTGCTGGACGTCAACAACACGGTGTTCGGGATGCCGTTCGCCCTCTTCCCCGCCTTCGCGCAGGGGCAGTTGCACGGCGGCCCGCGCACCGCCGGGCTGCTCTACGCGGCGCCCGCGGCGGGCGGGGTGCTCGCGGCCGCGGCGTCGGGGGCCCTGCCGGGCGTGCGCCGGCAGGGGCGGGCACTGCTCGCGGCCGGCTGCTGCTGGGGGCTGGCGGTCGCCGGGTTCGGGCTCGCACGGTCGGTGTGGCTGGCGGTGCCGCTGCTGGCCGTCGCGGGCGCGGCGGACATGGTCGGGGGTGTCTTCCCGGTCGGCGATCCTCCAGACGCGCACCCCGGACGCCCTGCGCGGCCGGGTGAACGCGGTCGGCTTCGTGACCGGCGAGGCCGGACCGCGGCTGGGCAACGCCGAGGCGGGCGCGGTGGGCTCCCTCGTCTCACCCGCGTTCAGCGCCGTCAGCGGGGGAGCCGCCTGCCTCGCGGGCCTCTTCCTTGCCGCGGCCAGGACTCCCGCGCTGCTGCGGTACGAGCCCGGTCCGCACCCCGTGCCGCCCGCCCCGGCGGCGGGCGGCATCTGATCCGGCGCGGGTGTCCGCGCGGATCAGGCGTCGGGCTCCGCGGTGAGGCGCCGCAGCAGGGTCAGCAGGGTGGCGCGGTCGGCGGCGGGGAGCGGGGCGAAGCAGGCGGTGAGGACCTCGTCGGCGACGGTGTGCCCGGCGGCCAGGACCTCCTG
Organism: Streptomyces sp. NPDC004031; assembly: GCF_053604375.1. Lineage (NCBI taxonomy): Bacteria > Bacillati > Actinomycetota > Actinomycetes > Kitasatosporales > Streptomycetaceae > Streptomyces > Streptomyces sp. NPDC004031. Next base: position 41,438 of record NZ_JBSGHL010000051.1, read on the forward strand.
GCCCGCGGGGGTGAGGTGGTGGGCGATGCGGCGGCCGCGGCCGGGGCGGCGTTCGACGAGGTCCTGGGCGGTCAGCCGGGTGGCGAGGGTGCCGAAGGCCTGCTCGGTCTGGAAGGTCGCCGCCGCGAGCTCGCGGGCCGAGGCGCCGGGAGAGCGGCTGATCGCGCGCAGGGCGTCCCACTGGGCGAGGGTCGTGCCGACGGCCGCGAGGGCGGCGTCGAGGGACCGGTGCTGGCGGTACTGGGCCTGCTTGACCGCCCTGCCGAGTTCTTGCAGCTCACCATGCATGGAGCAAGCCTAGAGCATGACTAAACTAGCTTATATAAAGATGTTTAGTTAAAGTGGCGGTCATGCGAACCACGACCCGAACCCTGTACCCCGACCTGCCCCTGACCGTCTCCGAGGCCGGCAGCGGCAGGCCCGTGCTGGTCCTGCACGGGGGCGGCGGCCCCGCGACGACCGCCGGGCTCGCCGGGCACCTCTCGCGCGGCGCGCACGTCCTCATGCCCGTCCACCCCGGATGGGACGGCACCCCGCGGCCCGAGCGGCTCTCCGGCGTGGACGACCTCGCCGTCGCCCACCTGCGCCACCTGAGCGACCGCGGGCTGAGCGACGTCCTCGTCGTCGGCTCCTCGCTCGGCGGGTGGGTGGCCGCCGAGATGGCCCTGCGCGACACCGCGGGCCGCATCAGCGGCCTCGTCCTCGTCGATGCCGTGGGCGTGGCCGTCGTCGGCGAGCCGATCACCGATGTCTTCGCCCTCGACGCCCGTGGCCTCGCCGAGCACTCCTGGCACGACGCCGACCCCCACTACGCCGACCCGGCCACCCTGCCCGCGGCCGAGCGCGCCCGGCGGCAGGCCAACGCGGCCACCATGCGCGTCCTCGCGGGCGACCCCTATATGCACGACCCCGGCCTGTCGGCCCGCCTCGGCGGCGTCCGCGTCCCCACCGCGGTGCTGTGGGGCGAGAGCGACCGCGTCGTCACCCCGGCCTACGGCAAGGCCTACGCCGCCGCCTTCCCCGACGCGCGGTTCGAGGTGATCCCCGCGGCGGGCCACCTCCCGCACATCGAGCGTCCCGAGGCCACCTTCGCCCTCGTCGACGCCCACCTGCGGCGCACCGCCGCACCGCCCGCCGCCGGGTGAGCGGCGGCCCCGCGCCCGGCTCAGCCGCCGCTTCCCTCGTCCAGGCCGGAGGCCGGACGCGGCGGCGGGGTGATCAGGCGCTGGACGCGCTCGGCCATCAGGCGTTCGGAGTGGCGGACGGCGGCGGTGGCGCCCAGCAGGGCGTCCAGCCGGGTCATCAGGGCGTCGGCGTCCTGGTAGCCCTGGTCGTGCAGGGTGCGGTAGCGGGCGGGGGAGAAGTCGAGCGGGCCGCTCACCCCGCCGAGCGGGCCGCTGGGGACCAGCGGGCGGGCGGGGCGGATCTGGAGGAGGGTGAGGCCCTTGTGCTCGTCGGCGCGGACGGTCTCGCCCGGCGCGAGGTGCACGACGATCACGACGTCGCAGTGGTCGACGTCGGCCAGGGCGCGGATCGGGGTGTTGTCGCCGCCGAGGAAGCCGTCGCGGTAGTAGCCGCTGCCCGCGCTGCGCGGCGGGAAGAGCAGCGGCAGGGCGGCGCTGCCCAGCACCGTGTCCACCACCTCCTGGTCGGAGAGCGTGTTGAGCTCCACCATGCGTGAGCGCAGGCCCTGGTAGCGGCGCAGTACCTGGGCGGCGGCCTGCGCGGCGCGCAGCCGGAAGAAGATCAGCGGGATCGGCGCCTCCACCGGATAGACCGCGACCCGGCACGGGATGCCGGTGCGCAGCGCGCGGGTGTCCACCGACGTGCGGACCAGGTGTTCGAGGTCGCCGCGCCGCGCCAGCATGCGCAGCAGCCGCGGGGCCAGGTTGCCGAACTGGACGGTGAACTCCTCGTCCGTGCCGTCCGCCGGTCCGAACGGCCCCGCGCCGAAGCGCCCGGTGAACCACTCCCAGGCCGCGCCGAGCCGGTCGGCGCCCGCGGCCAGGCCGGGGGAGGAGGCCAGCACCGCCGCGTTGAGGGCGCCGATGCTCGTCCCCGCCACCGCGGTCAGCTGCACCCCGGCCTCCGCGAGCCGGCGCACCGCCCCGACCTGGTACGCGCCCTTGGCCGCGCCGCCCGCCAGCACCAGCCCCACCCGGTGCTCCGGTGGCGGCGCGAGCGGCAGCGGCTGCGGGCCCTCGCGCCGGGCGGCGACGGGCGGGACCGGGCGCGCGGCGAGCGCCTCGGCCCGCGCGACGAGCGAGGGGACCTCGTCCGGGCCCTTCGCGGGCGTGGCACCGCCCATCACGCGCTCCCTTCCGCGGCCGGAGCCGGGACCGGAGCAGCGGCCGGAGCAGCGACCGGAGCCGGGACGGCCACCGGGACGGGTGCCGTTTCCGGAGCCGCGAGGGACGCCGGGACGGGCACCGCCGCCGCGTCCGGCGCCAGGGGCGCCGCCGGGAGGGCGCCGCGTCCGCCCGGCGCGAGCCCGCGGCCGATCCGCCCGCGGGCCGCGCGCGCCGCGTCGGCCTGCTCCTCCACCGCCCAGCGCACGAACTCCTGGGCGGTCATCGCCCCGGGCCTGGTCAGGCACTCCGCGAAGGTGTCCTGGCGGGCCTGGTGGATGAGGTGCTTCTCCTGCTCCTCCGGCCGCAGCACCGCGAGTTCCAGGGTGCGGGCGGTCACCAGCGCGAGCGGGCCGTGCGGCGGCCGCAGCCCCACGGGCAGCCCGGCGCCGAGCAGTTCGGCGACCATCAGCCGCTCGTCGGCGCCCGGCAGCCCGGCGAGCACGTGCGAGAGCAGGGCCGCCAGCGGCAGCCGCTCACGCCACCCCAGGTCGTCCCGCAGTTGCCGGTATCCGCTGTCGGCGAGCAGTTCGTCGGTCAGCCGCTCGCGCCACTCCCGGTCGCCGGTGGCCGCCTCGTGCTCGCCCGGCTTGCCCGCGGCGAGCTGCCGGGCGAGCAGCAGCGCCTGGACCGGCCAGGGCAGCGTGCGGTAGGCGCCGTAGGTGCGCCATTTGCGCATCAGCGCATCCACCGTGTCCCGGGAGTTCTGCCACAGCTCGGCGTGGACCTGCCGCCGCTCCAGCTCCAGCAGGGCGGCGGCATGGGCGTCCAGGAGTGCCGCGTGGGTGTCGAGGCGCAGCTCGACCGCGTCCAGCCGACGGGTGGTGATGTCCATGAACGAGGCCACCACCGAGGCCAGTTCGGAGACCTCGCCGAGGCTCTGCCGGGCGAGCCGGCCGCTGTCCTCGGTCTCCCGGGCCAGCTCGTCCAGCCGGCTCGACACCAGCGCGACGTTGAGGTTGGTGAAGGACAGGTGCTCGCCCAGGTCCCGCACCAGGTCCACGGTGAGGCGCTGGGCGCGGGCCAGCGCCTGCGCCCCCTGCACCTCGCGCTTGCGGTCCGCGCCCGTGCCCTTGGACCACAGGCGCCGGAAGAAGCCCTCCGCGGCCCGGTGGTCGGCCAGGTGGCCGGCGGTCTCGGTGCTGTTGACGATCTCCACGAGGGCGCGGTCGGCGACGAGCGGGATCCGCTCGGCGAGCACCCGCAGGTCCAGGACGCTCATGCCGGGTCCTCCCCGGCGCCGCCGGGCGCCGCCTGGGCCCGCCCCGCGGCCGGAGCGGCGCGTTCGGTGAGCACGGTCGGCTTGGTCATCCGCTGGTCGCCCAGCCGGTAGGCGGGCAGCACCACAGAGGCGGCGGGCCGCCCGTAGCCGCACTCCGGCGAGTAGAGGATCGCGGTCGCGGACGTGACGACCGGTTCCGGGCGCGAGAAGTCGAAGACGGGGCGGAACTTCAGCTGGCTGGCCTCGCGGTGCAGCCCGGCGGCCCGGGAGGCCAGGTCGGCCAGTTCGGCCCGCGCCCTCGCGCCGTCCGTGCCCGCGGGCACCAGCAGGCTCTCCAGCGCGGCCCGGTCGACGTCCTCCCGCGCGGTCAGCAGTTCCGCTGCCGCGCGCTGCACCGCCGCCTCGTCGCGGACCCGGGCCCAGTGCGCGGCCTCCGACTGGTCCGCGGGGTCCCAGCCGCGGTCCGGGGCGTGCGCGGCGGCGTTCTCCACCAGCCGGACCAGCCCCCGGTCGCTCAGCAGCTTCTGCCAGTTCGCGCCCAGTTCGCGGTGCGGGGCCTGCTGGTCGTTCTGCAGCCGGGTCACGGCCCCCTGCATGAGCCTCAGCTGCTCGTGCTGGCCGGCGCGTACGCGGTCCGCGGCGTCCAGCCGCTCGGTGAGGCGTGCCGTGGTCTTCTCCAGGGCGGTGACCGATGTACGGAGCGCCCGGAGCTGCTCCTCGGCACGATGGGGTCCGCCGGTCAGCAGCCAGCGGAACATGAACAGCAGTCTGCGCAGCACCTCGTCCACTTCCTTGTCCGTGAGGTCCCTGAGTTCCGCCGGGTCGAACAGACCCAGCAGTTCCGTCAGATGGCGTCCCGCAGGCGTGCCCCCGTGGCGCGCCTGCCGGGCTCCCGGCCCGTTCCCGCCGTGGTCGTGCATGTCGTGGGCCTCCTTCCGTGCGTGCTGTCCCGGCGCCGGGCGGTCCGCGCGCCGGGGGTCGTGGGGTTGGGGGATGTCCTGCGCCGGTACGGCCCGGCGGCGCGTGCGCCCGTACGGCTCAGCGCATGCGGGAGAAGGCGATGGCGCCCTTGGTCACCGCGCCGGTCCGGTCGTCGCGCATCTCGACCCTGATCTGGGTGTCGCCGAAGTACAGGCGGAGGGTGAAGTGGTCGGTGTTGCCCTTGCGCCGGTGGTGGCGCGGGACGGGCACGGTGATGGTCCCGACCGGCTCGCAGCCGGTCTCGTCGGTGTAGCGGGGGCTGGTGTCCCTGGTCCGGTAGAAGGCGAGCGCCAGTTCCGTGGACCTGCGGTTGACCGGGCCGAGGTCGGACACCTCCACGTGTTCGCCGGTCTCGACCGTCTGCCCCCGGACGACGGCGACCTCGAAACGGCGGGCGCACAGCGTCCTGCTGCCGATCGTGACGCGCCGGGCGGGGCCGTCCCGCTCCTCCCACGGCTGGTACAGCGACACCCCGTAGGTGAAACGCGCCTGGTGCGAGGCGATCATGCCCGGGTCGTAGGCGTAGTGCACGGCGCCCTCCAGCACGGCGCGGTCGTGGTGGACGGGGCGCAGGACGCGGATGCGGTGGCCGAACCGCCGGTGGATGTGCTCGCGCAGATAGCCGCTGCCGGAGAAGCCGCCGACCAGCAGCAGGTACTCCTGCGGTGCGCCGCCCGCGTCGGCGACCCTGGGCGGGGTCCGGCCCATGGCCGTGAACTGCTCGTCGATCTGCGCCAGGATCGGGTCGATCAGCCCCTGGTAGACCCGCTGCACCTCGGCCGCGGTGAACTCCAGGCGGTAGCGGCGCCCGGACGCCGCCGCGAGCCGGCTGCGGTGGTCCTCGTCCAGCAGCTCCCAGACCGCGCCGGGCACCTCCACCCACAGGTAGCCGGACTCCGCGAGGCGCAGCTCGCCGGTCTCCTCGTCGGACTCCGTCACCAGGTCGTCGGCCTTGTGGCTCTCCCACTGGTCGAGCATCCGCTGGAGTTCGTCGGGATGGCTGGTCGCCAAGCGCGCGACCAGGTCCGCGCCGAGCCGGTCGGCCAGCAGCTCGGTGCGGAAGGCGTGGTCGAGGAACTCGGAGCCGAGCCGCCCGCCGCACACGGCGCCGATCTCGGCCAGCAGGATCGTCCCGTCCTTGAGGGACTCGTAGGCGGTGATGTCGACGGTCCCGCCGCCGCAGTCGACGACCATGAAGCGCGTGCCGGCCTTCGTGAGGGGCACCCGGTCGGTCTGCCCGGTGCCGTCGATGACCAGCCCCAGGGAGAGGAAGGCGGTGACGGCGGCGGCCTCCGGCTCGTAGGTCAGCAGCAGCCGTTCCTCGTCGTCAGGGAAGCCCGCGGCGACGGCCGCCTCCCGCATCAGCTGCTTGTCGTCCTCGTCCCAGATGGCGGGGACGGTCAGGCACCAGCGCACCTCGCCGGGGAGGAACCCGGAGGCGGCGAGGGTCTCCTCGGCGGAGGCCCGCACCTTGGCCAGGCACCCGGTCACCAGGCTGCGCACCGCCGCCGTGCCGCGGATGTCGGCGGTGCCCTGCGCGCGGGCGACGCCCATCTCGCCGGTGTCGGCGCGCAGCGCCATCTTGTAGCCGGTGGCGTATCCCCAGCCGTCCGTCGTCCCGGTCTCCAGCAGCTGCAGCCACCGGGCCCGCGCGGCGTAACCCCACTCCACCACCGCGCCGTCCGCGCCGGTGAGTACCGCGGAGAGGTTCTTCGCCTGGGTGATCTCGTACTTTCCCATCGGCTTGTACGACGACCGGATGATGGTGCGCTCGGCCGCGACGTCGTTGAGCGGTTCGATCACCGACCAGGCGAATCCCGTGCCGTGGGTGCCGAAGTCGACGGCGGCGGCGACCCTGACGGCGCCGGTCGCGGGTGTGGTGTTCATGGCCTGCTCCCCTGTGCGCGGGCGCGCGGCGGCGCGGGCCGCCGGCGCTCCTGGTGTGCGCGGTGAAGCCAGTCTGTGCCGGTTCACGCCGTCTTCCCGGTGTTGCGGTGTTGCCTGACGCGCGGGCGCGCTACGCTCGCCGACCGTGCCCAGGCTGACCTGTTTCGCACCGGCCACCGACGGCGGCCAGGACCTGCTGGACCGTCACATAGCCCCGCTCGCCGCACGGTTGCGCGCCGAACTGCGCGTCGTACGGCCGCCCGCCGACCGGCGCGAGGGGACGCGCGCGGAGTTCGGCCGCACCGACGTCACGATCTGGGACGCCTCGCTGGAGGACGAGCGCGGCGTCTACGACGCGATGACCATGTGGACGAAGCTGCGCCGCAAGAACGTGATCGTCAGCCGCACCCCGCTGCCGCGCAACGTGCTCACGTGGCACCAGTTCGCGCCCGTGCACGGCAGCACCTTCGACAACGACGCGATCGGCGCGTGGCTCGCCCGCCACCTCGCCGAACGGTTCGGCGACCCGTCCGCGCAGCCCCGGCCGGACGGCCCGCCGCCCGCGGGGCACTACTGGATGTACGACCGGCCCGCCGCACACTTCCTGAGCTTCCGCGGCACCCACCAGCGCGAGGCCGAGGAGTGGCGCGAGGCCTTCGAACGGGACCGCGGCACGACCGTGCGGATGGTCCCGCCGTGCGAGTTCTCCTACCCCACCGAGGTCGTCACGCGGGCCCAGATGTGGGAGGGCGTCGCCCGGCTCCAGCGCGAGATCGAGGCCACCTCGCGCATCCTGGTCTACCTCACCGGCGACTACGCCGACTCCTTCTGGTGCGCGGGCGAGCTGATGTGCGCCGCGTACATGCTGCTGCACACCGGCGGGCACCGGCTCGGCCGGCTCCCCAGGATCGAGGACGCGCAGGTCGTGCTGCCCGGCGTGCCCGGCACGACACCCCTGACGTCCGCGGCGGCCCGCGGGCTGCTCCGGCTGCCGGACCACGAGCAGGTACGGCGGCTGACCGTGCTGCTGACCAACTGCGACCCGGTCTCCTCCGCGCCCGAGAGCCGCATCCCGCCGACCGGCCCGGCCCGCCCGCTCTCCCGGCTGCTGCGGCGCTGGGGCTTCTACGACCCGGAGGTGGTGCAGGACCACTTCTGGTCCCGGGTGCGGGTGCCCTGCCCGCGCTGCGCCCCGCGCGGCCGGGCGCCCGGCGATCTGGACTGGGACGCGTTCCTGCGCGCCCCCGAGCAGTCCGGGGGCGGGGTCGACGCCTTCGGCTACTTCGACGCCCCGCAGGACGGCCTGGCCGCGGGCCGCGTCCGCTGCCCCGGCTGCGGCCGCGACTGCCGGCTCGTCAACCGCCGGGGCGTGCGCACGCTGTGGATGCCGCTGCTCACCACGGAAGCGGACCGGGACCGCCCGGTGGTGGTCCGCACCCCGGTGTGGGAGGTGGTGGCGGACCGATGAGCGCCGCGCCCCACCGGCTCAGCGCGGCGCCGGAACCCAGGGGAGGGCCAGTCGGTCACCGTCACGGCGCGGGACGACATGCAGATGGAGGTGGAAGACCGTCTGCGTGGCCTCGGCGCCGCAGCTCGTGATGATGTTGCACGCCGGGAAGCGCCCCGCCAGCCGCGCCGCGTGCCGCATCGCCGCGGCGGCCACCTCCGGGTCGGCCGCCGCGTCCCGCACATGGCGGCGCGGCACGACCAGGACGTGCCCCTCCGTCACAGGACCCCGCGGCGTCAGCGCCACCGCGTCCGGCCACCGCTCCACCACGGCGGGATGGCCGGGCGTGTCCAGCAGCTCGCAGAACGGGCACCCGCCCGCCGCGTCCCCGGCCCCGTCACGCGCTCCCTCGGTCATCGCCGCCCTCACCGCAGTCGCCGTCCCTGCGGCCATTGTCACCGACGACGCCGGGGAGCACGCCGCCCGGGAGCTGCCGGGGGCGCCGGATCCGCCGCGCGGCGGACGGCTCCGGTGCGCACGCCTGAGGTGCACCGGGCTGTGCGGGCGGGGACGGTGCCCGGTGGGTGACGTCCCGTCGTGGTCCTCCTGACAGGAGCTGACGGTCTCGGGGTTCCGGCACGGCGTGGCGCGGGGGCCGCCCTGCGGCGGGCACCCACAGCCGACCCGGCACGGCGGTGCGGCGCCGGGCCGAAGGCCGCCGTGCCCGTGGACGTTCCCGGTCGTCCTAGCCGCCCGTCGGGCCGGGCAGGGCGCGGATCGCGCGGACCAGGTCGGTGGCCGGGCGGTGTTGCGGGGCGCGCTCCAACGCCACGGCGAGCAGGCGCAGTTCGCCGCGCGCCGTCGCGGAGTGCGTGGCGGACGCGGCCCGCATCGCGCGGCGGCCCAGCTCCACCGCCTCCTGCACCTCACCGCCCTCCGCCAGCGCCCGTGCGGCCCTCGCCCCGAAGAGGGCGCGGATCCGGCGGCCCTCCACGCGGTGGGCCGGGCCCAGCGCGGTGTGCAGCAGTTCGGCGGCAAGGCGCGGGCGGCCGAGGTCCGTCCAGCACCAGCCCGTCACGAGCTGCCCGGGGTCGCCGATCGCGGCGGACCCGATGAGCAGTGCGTCGGGCCGCTCGTCCGGCTGCGCGGACCACAGCTCGCGGGCCTGCTCCAGCGCCCGCATGGCGGCGACGACCTCGCCGCGCATGGCGTGGCCCTGGGCGGCGCGCTGGGCGGCGAAGGCGCGGACCCGTACGCCGTACTCGCGGGAGTGCCGCACCCGTTCGCACAGCTCGACCACGGTGGCCGCGCTGCCCGCGTACATCGCCAGCTCCGCCTGCCGGACCCTGCTGTAGGCGCGCAGGTCGTGGAACCGGCCCAGGGACGCGAGGCGGCCCGCCTCCGCGGTCCAGCGCGCCGCCTCCGCGGGGCGGCCGCTCTCCTGGGCCATCCAGCCGGCGAACTCCGCGGTGTGCGCGGCCAGGCGCAGCAGCGTGCGGTCGGGGGTCCGCCCGGCGAGGGCGATCTCCCGCAGCGAGCGGGCCTGTTCGGCGACACCGGGCAGGACGACGTGCGCGGGCACCTGCCGCCCCAGCACCCGCAGGTGCCAGACCGCCGCGCCGAACGCGGCGGCGACGGCGGCGGAGTCGCGCGGGTCCGGCACCCAGGGGACGGGCCCCGCCGGGCCGTCGGCCGACTCGTCCGCCGACCCGTCCGGAGGGTCGCCCGGCGCGTCCTGCGTGTGCCGCGCGCCGTCGCCGGGCAGCAGCGCGAGCAGCCGCCCGCGGGCGTCCACCGCGCGGTCCAGCAGCCGGGCGACACCGTGGCCGGGCTGCCGCTGGCCGTGCTCGATCCGGCTGAGGTGCGCGGGGCTGCACTGCGCCTCGCGGGCGAGCGTGCGCAAGGACATGCCAGCCGCTTCACGCAGCCGGTGCAGTTCCCTCCCGAACTCCGTCCCCGGCGCCGCCCCTTGCGCCGGATCCTGCTCCGTTTCCTGTTCCGCCTCGTGCTCTGTGCGGCCGTGGCCGGCCGTGCGCTGCACCACCTGCCCGCTTCCCCCCGGGTCGGTACCGCGACGGTATGAGATATCGTCAGATTACCCTCTTCATGACCACCCTCGGGGGCACTTCGGACGATCGGATTCCGCCACCGGAGGTACGTTCCGCCGGGCCGTGCCCATGGCGCCGCCGCCGTGGTATTACCGACGGGTAGCCGGTCGTCCGGACCGGCCCCGCCCACCCAGGAGGCCGCGGTGTCCGTCCGCTCCGCCCGTCTGCTCGCCGGCCTGCTCGCCGGAGCCGGGGTCACACATCTCGCCGTGCCGAAGCCGTACGACGCGATCGTCCCGCGATCGCTGCCGGGGCGCCCCCGGGACTGGACGAACGCGAGCGCCGCCGCGGAACTCGCCCTCGCCGCCGCCCTGCTGGCCCCGGCGACCAGGCGCCCCGCGGCGCTGCTCACCGCGGGCCTGTTCGTCGCCGTCTTCCCGGCCAACGTGAAGATGGCGTACGACTGGCGGCGCCGCCACCCCGCCCTCAGAGCGGTGGCCTACGCCCGGCTGCCCGTCCAGCTCCCGCTGGTGCTCTGGGCGTTGAAGGTCGCCCGGGACGAGGCGGCGGGGGAGGGCTGAGCGCGGACCCGCGCCCTGCGCGGGGTCAGGCCGCGGCCTCCGCCTCCGCCAGATACCCCGCCACCGGACCCAGGGTGAGCATGCCGCTCGCGGCCCCGGCGTCCTCCGTCCGGGCGTCGCGCAGGGCCCGCGCGGCGCGGGCTGCCGTGCCGGGTTCGCCGAGGCGTACGGCGGCGCGGGCGGTCAGGCACCACAGGGCCTCCTGCACGTGGTCGCGCGGCGGTTCGGGCAGCGCGGCGAGCGCGGTACGCGCCTGGTCCGCGCGGTCCTGCGCGAGCAGCACCAGCGGCCGCGCCCACGGCAGGTACGGGCCCCAGTCCAGACGCGGGTCGGTGGGCGCCGGGCGGTCGTGCAGCAGCCGCAGGCCCAGCAGGGCGAGCGCGAACAGGCCGCGGTGCAGCCCCGGCATCCCCGCGGTCCGCAGAGCGGCCTCGGCCTCGCGGTAGCGGGACGCCGCCTCGGCGGCGGACGGCCCGCCCCTCCCGGCGCTGCGCGCGGCCGCGGCGCGGGCCCGGAACCAGCCCGTGAGGACGGGCACGAGCGGCGCCTCCGTGACGGCGGCGAGCCGTTCGGCGGCCTCGGCGTGCCCGGCGGCGGCGTCCAGGTCGCCGAGCGCCGAGGCGGACTGCAGCCGGACGAGCCGCCCGAGCACCGCGAAGCCCGGCAGGTCGTGGCCGCCCGCCAAGGCAAGGATCTCCGCGCCGATCCCGTCCCGCGGCCCGGCGAGGCCGGGGCGGGTGAAGGACTGCAGGAAGGTCCCGTTGAGCGCGAAGGCCAGCAGGGCGGGGTCGTCCGCCTCCCGGGCCAGGGCCTCGGCCTGCCGCGCCGCCTGCCCGGCCCGCTCCCGCTCCGCGGCGGAGAGGCCCGCGCTGCGGCTCTCGACCGCGACCGTGGCGAGCAGGCGGGCGCGCACGGGCGCGGGGGCGGCGGAGCCGAGCGCGGCGAGCGTGCGCTCGGCGGCCGCGACCACCGCGCGCGACTGCGCCGGGTCGTCGGCGCGGCTCCACAGCGCGGGCACGTCGTAGGCGCCGATGACCCGCGCGGTCAGCCCGGGGTCCCCGGTACGCTCCGCTGCGCGGATCGCGGCGAGCCGGTCGCGCCGCGAGGCCACCAGCGCCTCGCCGCCCGCGAACGCGAGCGTACGGGCGAGGTCCACCGTGGTGCGCGGCCCGAGCCGTACCCCCGGGGCCGCCCACCCGGCGGGCGCGTCCGCACCGAGGATCTCCGCCTCCACCCGCCGCAGCTCCGGGCCGGGGTCGAGCCCGAGCCGGTCGGCGAGCATCTCCCGGGCCCGCCGCAGGGTGGCCAGCGCATCGGCCTGCCGCCCCGCACGGTGCAGCGCTCGGGCGAGCAGCCCCCACGCGGGCTCCCGCCACGGATGCGCGGCGACATGCGCCCCCAGCTCGGCGACGAGCGCCGCCACCCCCGATCCGGCGCCGTACGCCTCGCCTCCGTCGCTGGGGCTGCCCTGCGGCCCTGCCACGTCCGGGGCGTCGCGCGGGTCGGCGCTGTCGGCGGGCTCGGACCCGGCTCCGGCGGTGCGACGGGCCCGGTCCGGCGCGCCAGTTCCGGTCCCGTTCCGGGCGCCCTGCGGTCCGTCCGCGTGCCCGGTCGCGGTGTCCGTGCCGTCGGCCGCCCCGGTCCGGGCTCGGTCCGGGTCGGCCTTGTTTGGGCGTCGGTTGTGTGCGGCGGGTGGCTCGGTCGGGTCGCTGGCCGTGGTGTCCGTGCTGTCGGTGGTCCCGGTTCCATGCGGGGCGATGTGACGGGCTCGGTCCGGGTCGGTCCCATGCGGGTGTCCGTTGCGTGCGGCGGGTGGCTCATCCCGGTCTCCGGGCGTGGTGTTCGTGCTGTCGGTGGTCCCGGTTCCATGCGGGGCGATGTGACGGGCTCGGTCCGGGTCGGTCCCATGCGGGTGTCCGTTGCGTGCGGCGGGTGGCTCATCCCGGTCTCCGGGCGTGGTGTTCGTGCTGTCGGTGGTCCCGGTTCCATGCGGGGCGATGTGACGGGCTCGGTCCGGGTCGGTCCCATGCGGGTGTCCGTTGCGTGCGGCCGGCGGGTCACCCCGGTCCCCGGTCGCGGTGTTCGTGCCGTCGGCGGTCCCGGTTCCGTGTCCGGCGGGGTCACGGCCTGCGTCCTCCGCGCCCCGCGGCGGGTGTCGCTGCGCCGCGGTCGTTGCGGCCTCCCGCGAGGCGGCTGCGCCGCCGGGGCCGGGGACGTTCCGGGTCTCGGTACTGCTCGCAGGCCAGGTGCTCGGCTGCGTTCCGAAGCCCGGTGGTGTGTCGAGGAGGATGCGGGCGCGCAGTTCCACGGCCTCCAGGCGGAGTTCCTCCAGGCGGGTGCGTTCGCGGTCGGCCCAGGGGGAGGCGGGGACGTCGGCGTAGGCGGGGCCGCGCCAGGTGGCGAGGGCGGTGGTGAGGGTGGCTGCCGCGTCCGGGGCGGCGGGGTCGCGGCGGGCGGCGGTCAGGTTGTCCTCGAAGCGCTGGGCGTCGACGTCGGCGCGGGGGAGGCGCAGCGCGTAGCCGGGGCCTTCGGTGACGAGCAGGCGCGGGGGGTGACGGGGCGGACGGTCGGGTTCGAGGGCGCGGCGCAGTGCGGCGACGAACGTGCGCAGGGCGCCGACCGCGCGGGCGGGCGGGTCCGGCCAGAGGTCGCCGACGAGGGTGTCCGTGCCGACCATCCGCCCCTCGGCGGCGACGAGCCGGGCGAGCACCTCCCGGTGGCGGGGCCCGCCCAGCGCGACGGGGCTGCCGTCGTCGTTGCGGGCCCGAACGGTGCCGAGGACGTCGATGCGCATACCCCCATCCTCCGTGCCCGCGGCCCGCCGCGCCGCACCGTGCTGATCGGCTGCTGATCGCCGTCGCCCATGCTCGGCCGGGTCGGCTCCTCCCAGCGAAGGACGGTTCCCCATGGCACCCGGCACCCCCGGTATCCCCGGCTTCGAGCATGTGCGCCTGCCCGGCGCGGACGGTGTGCGGATCGCCGCCGCGGTCGGCGGCAGCGGCAGCCCCGTCGTGCTGCTGCACGGCTTCCCGCAGACCCACCTGATGTGGCGGCACGTCGCCCCGCGGCTCGCCGCCGACCACACGGTCATCTGCCCCGACCTGCGGGGCTACGGCGACAGCGGCAAGCCGGCCGCGACCGGCCCCGGCACGTACGCCAAGCGCGCGATGGCCGCCGACGTCGTGGCCCTCGCGGCGGCGCTCGGCCACGAGCGCTTCGCGCTCGCCGGTCACGACCGGGGCGCGCTGGTGGCCTTCCGGGCCGGGCTCGACCACCCCGAGACCGTCACCCACCTGGGCATCCTCGACATCGTGCCGACCCTGGACATGTGGGACGTCCTGCACGGGGTGTCCGCGGCGGTCGGCTACCACCTCTACCTCATGGCGCAGCCACCGGGCCTGCCGGAGACGATGATCGCGGCGAGCGCGGACGCCTTCTTCGGCTCCTTCCTCGACGCCTGGGCCGCCGACCCGGCCGCGATGCCGCCCGAGGTGCGCGCCGTCTACCTGCGGGCGAGCGCCGCGGCCGTGCCGTCGATCGTCGCGGACTACCGGGCCTCGGCCGGTGCCGACGTCGAGCACGACCAGGCCGACCTGGACGCCGGATCACAGCTGGCGATGCCGGTGACGGTGATCCAGCAGGACTGGGGCGCGCAGCTCGGCTACGACGCCGCCGCCGTGTGGCGGGCGTGGGCGCCCGACCTGGACCACCGGCTGACACGGGCCGGGCACTTCATGGCCGAGGAGGCGCCCGACGAGGTCACCGCGGCGCTGCGGGACCTGCTGGCCCGCTGAGCCGCGCTGCGGCCGGTGCGCGCAGCAGCGGGACCAGCACACTGGCGAGCAGCAGCACGGACAGGGCGGCCACGGCGGCCGGGGGGAGCGTGGCACTGGTGCCGGGGGCCCGGGTGGCGCCCATGAAGTCGAGGGCGCCCAGGCCGTTCGCGGCGCCGTACCAGAGCGGTACGTAGAGGGCCTGGAACAGCCGGTGGCTGCGGCTGCGGGTGCCCAGCGCCAGCGCGAACGACGGGACGAACGCGGTGGCCGCCAGCCAGCAGGCCACGCCGGGGGAGTCGCCGTCGCGCAGCAGGACCGCCGCCGGGCCGAGCCCGGTCGCCGCGGTGAGGGTCACCCCCGCCGCCCACTCGGCCAGCACCCGGCGGTGCGGGCGGGGGGCCGCGCCGAGCAGCGTGTCGACCCGGTGCTCGGCGGCCTGGGAGCCGAGCCGCGACCACAGCAGGACGGGCCAGATCCAGGCCGCGGGGAGTACGAAGCGGGTCGCGCCGCTGCCGGTCGCCGCGAAGGCGGTCAGGGTCAGCAGCGCGGCGGTGCTCCACCACCACCAGCGGGTGCCCTGCACCAGGATCCGCAGCTCGGCGGCGTACAGGCGGGGGAAGAGCAGGCCGCCGGTCCTGGCGGGGGTGAGCTGGCCCTGGGCGGGGACCGTCGGGCGTGGGGCCGCGGGCCGCTCCCGCGACGCCGGGCTCACGGGCGCGGCCGCCCCGCGCCGGGTACGCGTGCGGGCCGGGTCGAAGCGGGCGAACCACAGGCCCGGCAGCAGCGCGCAGACCACAGCCAGGGCGACGAGCGCGGCGCGGCCGAGCAGGAAGTGCGCGGTGGGCGTGAAGCCGTCCCAGGTGAAGGTGTGCAGCGGCGTGTCGGTGTAGGTGAAGCCGAGGCTGAACTCACCGTGCGCGCCGGGCGCCTGGGCGAGCAGGTCGGCCTCCATGGACCGGGTGGCCTCGTGCACGCCGATGCCGCCGAGCGGCGCGTGCGGGCCCTGTCCGGCGAAGGCGAGCGTGAGCCAGACGAAGAACCAGAGCACGTTGCCGAGCCCGCCGCGCAGCCCCGGCACCGTGTCGGTGAGCAGCGCGGCCGCCGCGACGGCCACGATCACCGGCAGCGCGACCACGGCGAAGGGCAGCAGCAGCGCCACCGGGTCGACCGTCCGCGACTCCCCGCGCAGCAGCTGCATCACCGGCGCGGTCACCGCGAGCACCCCGAGCATCGAGGCGAGCACCAGGACGTTGCCGAGCAGCTTCCCGGCGAAGTAGGCGGTGGTCCGCAGCGGTGTGGCCGCGAGCAGCCGGCCCACACCGGACGACTCGTCGCGCGCCGGGGCGCCCCGTACGACGTAGAAGCCGCCGAGCGCCAGCCACAGCGTCCCGGCGAGCGCGGTGGCCAGGCCCACGTACGCGCTGTTGTACGTTCCGCGGCGGTCGCCGATCTGCAGGATCACCCAGTGCGCGCCGGGTGCCGGGACGGCCAGCCACCCCAGGGCGACGGCCGCCAGCAGCGTGACGGCGAACGACGGGCGGCGGATCCGGTCGCGCAGGTCGGCGAGGGCGACCCCGGCGACCGCGCCGAACCCGGCCCGCACCCCGCTCCCGGCCCGCGCAGCGGTTCCGGCGCCCGCCGGTGCCACGGCGCTCATGAGGCGGCCCGCTCTTCCGGCGCCGCGACGGTCGCCAGGTAGGCGTCCTCCAGGTCCGGTTCCACGGGCACCGCGTCGGGTGCGGGCCGGTGGCCGTCCAGCAGCCGCACCCGTACGCCGCCTGGTGTGCGCACCATGCGGCTGACGGTGCGCCGGGCGCGCAGCTCCGCGAGGTCCTCCGGCCGTACCGACAGCTCCCACACCAGGCCCGCGGTGCGGCGCAGCAGCTCCTCGGGGGTCCCGCGGTAGAGGAGACGGCCGCGTGCCACCACGGCGATGTCGCGGGCGACGGACTCGACGTCGGAGACGATGTGCGTCGACAGCAGCACGATCCGGTCGGCCGCCAGGTCGCTCAGCAGATTGCGGAAGCGGACCCGCTCCTCGGGGTCGAGCCCCGCGGTGGGCTCGTCGACGACGAGCACCTGCGGATCGGCGAGCAGCGCCTGGGCGATGCCCACGCGGCGCAGCATGCCGCCCGAATAGCCCTTCAGCGGGCGCTTGCCCGCCTCCTCCAGGTTCACCAGCCGCAGCAGTTCGGCGGTCCGGGCGCGGGCGGTGCGCGCGGACAGGCCCTTGGCGGCGGCGAGGTAGCGCAGGAACTCGGGGGCCGACAGGTTCGGGTAGACCCCGAAGTCCTGGGGGAGGTAACCGAGCGCCGCGCGCAGGGCGTTCGGGCGGGCGACGGCGTCGGCGCCGTGCCACAGCACACGGCCGGTGCCCGGACGGGTGACGGTGGCCGCGATGCGCATCAGGGTGGACTTGCCCGCGCCGTTCGGCCCGAGCAGGCCCAGCATGCCGGGGGCCAGCCGCAGCGTGATCCCGTCGACGGCGCGCTTGCCGCCGCGGTAGGTCTTGGTGACGTCGATCAGCTCCAGCATCAGTGCTTCGCCCCCTTCAGCTTCGTGGGGCGGCCGTCGCGCAGGACGGTCACGTCGCGCGGCACCTCCACCCGGAAGCGGGCGTCGCACAGCGCGAGCCCCTTGCAGCGGGCGTCCAGGTCGAGGACGCCGCCGTGCAGCTTCCACACCAGCGTCTTCTTGCTGCCCGCCTTCGCGTCGAACCAGCGCGTGACCTCGACGTCCTCGCGGTCGGCGGCGACGAGGTCGGTCGGGACGCCGTGCGCCCGGACGTCGAGGGTGTCGCCGCTGAACGCGAACGCCGTGCTGTGCGGGGTGGCGTTCTTCGCGTCCACGGAGCAGGCGGTCAGCGAGCCGAGGACGAGCAGGACGGCGGCCGACGCACTGGCGCCGACCGGGACGAGGGGGCGCACGCGGTCCTCCGGAGGGGTCGGTGATCAGACCCCCCGAGCCTCCGCGAACGGGCACCGCCCGCGCATCTGCCGTTCGGCAGATATCGGGGTGCGGGAAGGCCGCGGGCCCGGTTCCGCGCGGAGGCCGGTCGCCGTCATACGGCCAGCAGCGCCCGTACCCGCCAGCCGTCGCCGTGCGGGCCCCAGGTCAGGGAGCCGCCGAGGGTGGTGACGCGCAAGGAGAGCTCCGCCAGGCCCGTACCGCCGCCGTGGCGCGGGGCCTTGCGGGGCGGCGCGCCACCGCCGTCGTCGGTGACCGTCACCCGCACGCCGCCCGGCGAGGCCGTACCGGTGGTGCGCGCGACGGTCACGGTGACCCGGGCCGCGCCCGTGGCGTGCCGGCGGACGTTGGTCAGGGCCTCGACGACCACCCGGTAGGCGGCGTCCTCCGCGGGCCGGGCGAGGACCCCGTCCAGGCCCGGCTCCAGGCGCAGTTCGGCCCGGGGCCCCGCTCCCGCCGCGCCGGCGAAGCGGCCGACCAGGCCGGGCAGGTCGGCGAGGCCGTGCGGCCGGGCGGGCGCCGCGCCGTCGCGCAGCGAACGGACCGTGCGGTCCATGGAGTCCAGCGCCCTTACCCCGGCCGCCTCCACGCGGGCCAGCAGCTCGGCCGTCTCCTGCGGGCCGAGGCCGCCCGCCCAGCGCGCGGACTGCACCTCGACGACGATGCCGGTCAGCTCGTGCGCGACGAAGTCGTGCAGATCCGCGGCGACCTGGAGCCGCTGGGCGTGCAGCGCCCCCGCGACGGCGCGGACCCGCCGCGCCTCGACGGCACGGAAGTACAGCCCCACGCCCGCCGCGAGCCCCGCCGGGAAGAGGCCCAGCACACAGCTCGGTACGACCGCGTGCGGCGCCACGGGCGGGTCGGCGGCCAGCAGCCGCAGCGGCATGAGCACCGCGCCCAGCGCCAGCAGCGGACCCAGCACCAGGGCCGTCCGCCGCGGCGCCCGGCGTGCGGTCCGCAGCAGCAGCACGAGCAGCGCCGGGAGTTCGGCCACCGCCCACAGCACGACGTACCCCTTCGGCCCCCGGAAAGCGGCGTCGGCGGCCGGTGAGGCGAGGCACACCGCGAGGAGCGGCGCCGCGGGCACCCCGGCCACCCGGCGCCAGGGCACACGCAGGCACGCGGTGAAGGCGGCCAGTGCGGCGGACACCGCCGTCACCAGGGCGACCGGGCGCCCGGCGAGAGCGGGCAGCAGCACGAGCACCGCGAGGCCCCCGGCGAGCCCGAGCCGCCGCCCGCCCTCCGTCTCCCCGGAGGGGCGGTTCGCGGCGGGCGCCGCGAGGTCCGGGCCGTCCCGTTCCGTCGCGTCGTTCACCGCGCAGCCTCCTGCGACGTCCGCGGCGCGCGCCGCCGAGCCAGGGCCGTCCGTTTCCGCCGTGCCGTTCACCGGTCGGGGCCCCCCGGGGGACGGACGGGGTCGGCGAGCCCCGCGTCCCACGCCCACACCGCGATGCCGACCCGGTTGCGCACCCCCAGCTTGCGCTGGACGGCGGCGACATGGGTCTTCACCGTGCCGGCCGAGATGAACAGCTCGCGGGCGATGTCCGCGTTGGTCCTGCCGAGCGCCACGTGCCCGGCGACCTCGGCCTCCCGTTCGGTGAGCGGCTCCTCCGGTGCGGCCGGGGCGGGCCGGCCCCGGTTCGCGCCGGTCACCTCCTTCAGCAGCCGCACCGTCACCGACGGGCTGACCAGCTGGTCGCCGGCCACCGCCGCGCGCACCGCCTCCACCAGCAGCGCGGGGCCGGAGCGTTTGAGCAGGAAGCCGGAGGCGCCGTGCCGCAGCGCCGGGTACACGTACTCGTCGAGGTCGAAGGTCGTGACCACCACGACGCGCACGCCCTCCGGGCCGCCCGCGAGCCGCCGGGTCACCTCCAGCCCGTCCAGACCGGGCATCCGGACGTCCACCAGGGCGACGTCCGGCCGCAGTTCGCGGGCCAGCGCGAGTGCGGTGACACCGTCGGCGGCCTCGCCCGCGACGGTGATGTCCGGCTGGCTCTCCAGGGTCCGGCGCAGCCCGCGCCGCACCATTTCCTGGTCGTCGGCGATCAGCACACGTATGGTCATGATCGGCCCATGGTGCCATGCGGCCGGGTGGGGCGAGCGGGGCGGGCGAACCCATATGTGCGTGTTCACGCCAGTTGACACCGGCTTATCGCGATATGTGTTGTATTAACATAGCGTCATGACACATTTGCGCCCCGCAAGTGAAACGGACGCCGCGGATGCCGAGGGGACCCGGCGCCGTCCGGGCGGCCGCACCCGGCGGATCCGCTTACAGGTGATCGAGGCGGTGCTCCTGGAACTGGTGGAGACCGGGTACGACGCCCTCACCGTGGACGCCGTCGCGGCCCGTGCCGGTGTCCACCGTACGACGGTCTACCGCCGCTGGGGGGACATCGGCGGGCTGCTCGCCGATGTCGTCGACGCCGCGGCCGGCGCCGACTGGCAGCCGGAGAACACCGGTTCACTGCGGGGCGACCTCGCCGCCCTCAACCGGCAGATCCACCTGGTCCTCACCGGCGAACCGCCGGTCACCGCGGCCCTGATCGCCGCGTCCTTCCGCTCCGAGCAGGCATCCCGCGCCCTGCGGCGCTTCTGGGACGAGCGCTACACCCGCTTCGAGATCCTCGTGCACCGCGCCGCCGAGCGCGGCGAGATCCCCGCGCGCACCCACGCACGGCACCTGCTGGTCGCCGCCACCGCGCCGCTCTACCACCACCTGGTGCTCCTGCGCATGCCGCCGGACCCGGGGCTGCCCGACCGCGCAGCGACGGCCGCCGCGGTGGCCGCGGCCGCGGGCGCCTTCGCCGAACCGCCGCCGGACGCCCCCTGACGCGTGCGTCCCGGCCCCCGCGGGGTGCGCGGGGACCGGGACGGGGAGGGCGCCGCGGGTCAGGAAGGCAGCGTCCAGTGCTGGTTGGAGCTGTTGAAGCAGGTCCAGATCTGCAGCCGGGTGCCGTTGGCGGAGCTCTGCCCGGTGGCGTCCAGGCACTTGCCCGAGCCGGTGTTGACCAGCTCCCCGTTGGACTGCTTCTGCCAGGACTGCGCCGCCGTTCCGTTGCAGTCGTAGAGCTGCACCTGCGTGCCGTCGGCGGTCCCCGCGGACTTCACGTCCATGCACTTGCCGAGCGCCTTGAGCGTTCCTCCGGAACCGACCGTCCACTGCTGGGCGTTCGTGCCGTTGCAGTCGTAGAGCTGGACGGCCGCGCCGTTGGTGCTGCTCGCGCCCGCGACGTCCACGCACTTGCCGCCGAAGCCGGTGATCTGCCCGGTGCCGCCGCTCGGCGGCGGGGTCGTGGTGCCGCCGCCGGTGATCTGGTTGAAGATCCGCGAGTACGCGTAGCCGGCCGGCTTGTCGTAGTAGTCGACCTCCCAGAAGGACAGCTCCTGCACGCCGTTGGTGGCGGCGAAGCTCTCCAGCGTCTGGGCGTCGGACTGCGAGAAGTACTCGTTGTCGTCGTTCTGCCCGGCGATCGGGGTCAGGCCGAGGCGGTTGTACGCCGCCGCGGTCGAGATGCCGTAGAGGCCCGCGAGCTGGCCCGCGGTGCCGCGGGCCGCCGACAGGGCGTCGTTGAGCGCGTTCTGGCCGTCGCCGAAGTCCATCGTCATGATGTTGACGGCACTGACGTTGACGCCCTTGCTCTTGGCGTCGCTGAGCACGTTGTACTCCTGGGAGGGCAGGCCGCCCGGGTCCACCGCGAGGGTGTAGGCGACCTGGACCGCCGGGTTCTGGGCCTGGAGGGCGGCGAGCGCCTGGTTGCGGCGCTGGTTGGCGGCGGTGTCGCCGAGCGTGCCGCCCTCGATGTCGAAGTCCAGCCGGTTGACGCCGTAGGTGTTGACGATGTTGGCGTAGGCCGCCGTCAGCGAGGACACCGAGGTGCAGGTCTGGGCGAGTTCGCCGCCCTCGGCACCGCCGGAGGAGATGATCACGTTGCCGCCCGCCGCCTGGAGCGCGCTGATCTGCGAGGTGTACGCGCCGATGCCCTCGCCGCTCGCCTCCCAGTACGGGGTGCAGCCCGAGCGCGGGATCAGGAAGGCGAGCGTGTAGTTCTTCAGGCCGGTGGCGTTCATGTCCGCCGCCATGTCGTTGGCGGTGTTGCCGTCGATCTGGAGGTAGGGGGCGGCGAAGTGGGCCGGCAGCGCGGGACCCGCTGCCTGGGCGCTGCCCGCACCGCTGAGGACGGCGCCGGTGGCGGCGAGACCGAGTGCTGCTGCGGTGGCGATGCAGTGTTTGACGCGCATGAGGTGCTCCGTGGAAGCCGGGGGCGTGGGGGTGTTCTCGGCCGAGCAGACCGGAGTTTGCGCGTGTTGACGACACCACGTCAAGACATCTGTCAGGAAGCTTTACTGGCAGTTGGTGCCGTCACCACTCGCATCCACCGCGCCGGATGCGCTGACCTGTGCGTTCAGGTTGAGCGGTCATCAACGCCGGAGAACGGTGCGG